>QKBZ01000158.1 GCA_003245895.1 Beggiatoa sp. | reverse complement strand
TTTAGATTTTAAATGTGGGGAAGGCATTGCTATTACTAATGAACTAGATGATACAAAAGAAATTGATGCTATTAAGCGTGAACCACAAAAACTAAAGTCATCTGATATTTTAGCAATTAAAGGGCTTGCTCAATTTGAGCGTTTTCCTGCTGTCGTTACCTTGGGAAATTTAATCGAAAATTGGCATATTTCTGATTTTCATATTAGCCGTGCAAGACCTGAACAAGAAGTAAATTATGCTGAACATTTATCACGAGAAGGCGAAAATCTATCCTTAGTTGTTCAATTTTTATATACACACCATTTAGATAAATTTAAAGCTATTTTAGAGCGTTTAAAACAACGCGTGCCAGGCATTCAAAATGTCGAAGCCAAAACCACAGAAGAAGGGCGCGTATTATTAAAATTTCAAGACGGTAGCTTTGAAGACCCATTTTTAGCACGTTATGTGTCTGATGGCACTATTAAAATGCTGGCGTATTTAGTACTGCTCTACGATCCAAAACCCTTCCCCTTGCTCTGTGTCGAAGAACCTGAAAACCAACTATACCCAAAATTGTTATGGGAATTAGCAGAAGAATTCCGCGTTTATGCACAACGGGGTGGACAAGTATTTGTATCTACACATTCGCCAGATTTCTTAAATGCAATAGAAGTTGATGAAGTCTTCTGGTTAGTGAAAAAAGATGGCTACACCCAAATACAACGCGCCAATGAAAATGCGCAAATTGTCGCCTATATGAAAGAAGGCGATCAAATGGGTTATTTATGGGAGCAAGGCTTTTTTGAAGGTGCTGATCCTGTATGAAAACGCTGGTATTTTGCTTAGAAGAACCCTCCGCAAAAGCAATGTTAGAAGGCATTTTATCTCGTATCTTGCCACCAGATGTCAAACCGTTTTATGTAGTCTTCTCAGGTAAACAAGATTTAGAAAAACAATTGGTAAAACGCTTAAAAGGCTGGTTACAACCCAATACCGCTTTCTTAATTATGCGGGATCAAGATTCTGGGGATTGCAAACACATTAAGCAAAATTTACTAAACTTAGCGCAACAAGCTGATAAATCTACAGTATTAGTGCGTATTGCTTGCCATGAGCTAGAAAGCTTTTATTTAGGTGATTTATCTGCGGTTGAACAAGGGCTAGGACTGAAAAATTTAGCAAAACAACAGCATAGCCGCAAATTTAGACACCCCGATCAACTGGCGAATGCCGCAGAAGAACTGAAAAAATTAACTAAAGGCCAATATCAAAAACTATTAGGTTCTAGGGCGATTGCGCCTCATTTAAGCTTAGAAGATAATCAATCCCTTAGTTTTAATGCGTTGATAAATGGTATTCAAAAATTGCTAAGTGAACTTTAATAAATTCAATGGAATTTTAGAAAAAATGATGCTTCACTTATAAAGTGTGCTGATAAAGGAAGTGCATTAATCAAAGTAAATCATAAGCTTTGTACCTTGATGCAGCCAATATACACACAGCTATTTTCTCGTTCCCATCGTCTCACGATGAGAACGAGTTAGCACTTATTGCGTCACCAACGCCGTCAACTCCGCCAATTCCCGCTCAAATCCCCCTGACAAAATCGGGAAACGACACCAAGTCTTTGGATCAAGGTTTTCATCATCTAAATGAAAACTCGGTGCATAACGCTCGCGTTTCCACTGATTGCGACTCCATAAACGGAAAAAGCGTGTAACCCATGTTAACAACTGAGTGTCTTTAGTATCCGCATACAAACTGCGCAGTAAGTAAAAAATCTCTTGTGGGGTTTGTCGGTCTCGAATCGCCGCTTTTTCGATAATATTCACAATTTCATACGGCATTAAATCTTCCTCGTCCGTTTGCTTCATGTGAACGGGGCGTAGTTCTGCCGTCGGTTGTTGTGCATTGATTAAATGTAGGCTTGGGATTGGGTCGAGTGGGCTAGGGCCTTGTTGTTCTAACCAGCGCAGCCAGTGGCGTAAGTAATGTTTATCAATGCCTGACAACGGACTTAAACCGCCGCAGGTGTCGCCGTCCATCGTGGCGTAACCGAGTGCGGCTTCAGAACGGTTGCTAGTCGCTAACAACAGCGCGTTTTTCACATTCGCCAGCAGCCACACGCTAGGCGCACGGGTGCGGGCTTGGATGTTTTGCAAGGCTAAATCATCGCTTTCCCAATGTAATTCGCGTTGCAGCGCGTTGGCGATTAATTGGATATAACCTTTTGCCAAGCTATCAATATCTAATTCTAAATACGTCGCGTCTAAGCTTTTCGCTAAACCTTCCGCTGCGTTGCGCGTGACATCACCGGAGTTTTCTGTGGCTTGATACACGCAAGTTAACAAATGCGACATCATGTCAGCAACTTGAGTGCGAGGCAAAGTCAAATACTCGACTTTTTGGCAAAAGCCATTAATGCCTAACTCGTTAACGCCTAATTCCACCATTAAGCGTACAAGGCAAGCAATCGCCGCTGAATCCGCGCCACCGCTAAGCGAGAGGATAAAACCATGCGAGCGGCTTTTGCGCATATAGTCAAACAAACCTAAAGCCACAGCGCGGGCAAATTCTTCTTCTTTTAAATGTGGGCTGCGTTCCCATGATACTTGCGTGTTTTTATTGGCACTGGGCAATAAGGGCGGATAGTCAAATGGGATATAGACCCGCGTGTCTAAATTCGGCACGTTTTCGCCAGTGCGAGCTTGTGCGATACGGGTTAAATCGACATCGACAAAGGCAGATATCAACTGATAATCGGCAAAGCTAAAGCGCTGATTACACGCCAGCAATTGCCCGCGACTGGCGCATAAGGCATCGCCGTCGTAAATGGCGCGACCGGATTCATTGCCGAGCAAATTGGTGTAAATATAACTGACGCTAAACGCCCGCGAGCCTTCCAACACAAAACGCTTGCGCACCGCATGCTTGTCAAAAGCGAAATGGCTGGCACTCGGATTTAAAATAATATCCACGCCGCGCTGTGCTAATTTAATACCTGGCCGGTTAGCAACCCATGCTTCTTCACAAATCTCAAAGCCGATACGCACGCCGCCACAGTTAAAATAAATATCGCCAATCGGATAGCGTTGGCCTTTTAATTCAATCTCGACGTGACTGTCTTCAGGCCATGCTTGAAACCAACGCGGCTCATAATGAATGCCATCACCCGCCAGAAAACGCTTGGCGACAAAGCCGCAAATTTGCCCATTGACCAGTAAACACACGGTGTTATAAACACGGTTTTGATACGATAGCGGCAAGCCAACAGCGACGATAATGCCTTCTGTCTGCGGTGCGAGTTCAAATAAGGTGCGTTGGGATTGCACTAAAGTGGCAGGCGCGAGGAACATATCTTCGCAGCCATAACCACTAATACACAACTCTGGCAAACATAACACACTGATTTTTTGTGCTTTTGCCGCCTTAATCGCGGCTTCAATCCGGCGTTGATTGCCGATCCAATCCAGCGGCGTTTGATTTAAAACGGCAGCACCCACTTTAAGGTATTTCATAGGCGGAGTCCTAAGCGCGTAATTGCGCGATTAACTGTTGCTGATGCCCTTGCAACTGTGGTTCGACCGTGACGGGATACGCTGCGGGGGCTTCTAATGCCCGCACCGCTGGCGGGCAATGGTTTAATTGCTGTTTCACCCGTGCTTGTATCGTGTTTAGCGGCTCGACGGCATGTAAACGGCGGCCTTGCAACATCACCAATTGCAATAAGTCCTCATACATGCTTGAGTCTTGCGGGCTGGGCGGTTGGTGCTCATCATACAGCATATCGCCGCTAAATAAGCCTTGTTCGGTGTGGAAACGGCGCACTTGCAAGGCACTCGGCAACGAGGTTTTCTCGGTTTGTTCAGACAATTTCACCGTGTAACGCCATGCCCCTTCCGGCGCACGGATTGCCGCCAGTTTATACACGCCACCTAAGGCGGGCTGATCATAAGCAGTGACTAGGCGTGTGCCAATGCCCCATAAATCAATACACGCGCCTTGTTGTTTCAAGCGGCTGACTTCGTATTCATCTAAATCATTGCTGGCGACAATTTTTGCCTCGGTGCAACCGGCTGCGTCTAATTGTTGTCGCACGGCTTGGCTTAAGCTGAGCAAATCGCCTGAATCTAAGCGCACGCCTAACATTTTATGCCCACGTTGCCGCAACCAGCGTTCTACCTCGATTGCATTGGCGACCCCTTGCGCGGTGTCGTAAGTGTCAACCAGAAAAATGCAGTTGTTAGGCAAACTTTCGGCATAGCGTTGGAACGCCTCGCGCTCGTCTTCAAACGCCATCACCCAACTGTGGGCGTGTGTACCTTTTACGGGGATGTCGAATAATTTACCCGCTAATACGTTTGAGGTAGCGGTACAGCCACCGATATACGCGGCGCGTGCGGCAGTCACTCCACCGTCTACTCCTTGCGCCCGACGTAAGCCAAATTCTAATACCGCATCACCTTGCGCAGCATCACAAATACGCGCCGCTTTCGTGGCAATCAAAGTTTGGAAATTTAAAATGGTTAACAACGGGGTTTCTAATAACTGACACTGAATTAAATTACCTTGAATGCGCAATAACGGCTCATTGCCAAACACTAAGCTACCTTCTGGCATTGCGTGAATCATGCAGTCAAAACGCATGTTGGCTAAATAGTCTAAAAACGCTGCTTCAAACAATGGCTCGTCATCGCTGCCTTTGAGTTGCGATAAATACTGCACATCGTCGGCGGTAAAACGTAAGGTTTCGATATAGGCCAGTGCGGTGTCTAAACCAGCGGTGATGGCATAACCGCCATTAAACGGTGTACGGCGGAAGTAGGCGTGAAAGATCGCCTCATGTTGATGCAAACCTTGTTTCCAATAACCATAGGCCATGGTCAATTGGTACAAATCGGTTAACAAGGACAGTGAATGACCATACAGTTGATTTAACGGATTCATGAGTTGTTCCCGAAATAGTTAGTTTCAAAATGGTACTTACTTGATGCTGAGTATAGGGCGAATCTTAGTTAGTCTCAAATTAAAACTTATTGTTTGTGATTAAAAGGTGTGTTTTGTAGGATAAGTGGTGTGATTGAGTTACAATTTGTCGTCTTGTAGGGCGGATAAGGCGTGAGCCGCCATCCGCCGTCAGTGGCTTGGCTCAAGTTTCAACACCGTTATGTCGGATGACGGCGTTCGCCTTATCCGACCTACAGAACTTGGCTGTGAAGCGTTGCAGTTATTTATAGGGCAAGCAACATGTAAAACCCGATTGCCCACTACAAGCAAGGTGTGTGGCATCAATCGGGTCGTGATAACAGCGTTGTTTGATGATTATATAACTTATTATGGGTATGAATTAAGCAAATCGCTTAAGGTGTTTGAATCATTTTTACCAAAACATTAGCCTGTTGTTCGCAGTTTTTTGTATTAAACTGTTGAAGCAACGCAGCGTTTTCAATATTGGCACTGGTTGTAGTGACTTCATGCATGCTGAAAGTACGCAAAGCCCCTGGAACTTCGATCATATAAGGGGTATTCGCTGCAAGTGGCATTTTTTGCACAGGCCAAGGTAATTGTGTTTGTCCAGCAGGCCAACGTAATTGAATTTCTTCTTGGGTCGCATGATTTTTGATAGAAATCATCCAAGCTTTATTGGCTTCTGCACGCCATAAACTTAATTGTGATTGATTGGTATAGCAAAAATCACCTGAACGACTGGTATCAATTGCCCATAAGTCTTCAGGCAATACATCATGATCACCACGTTTTCTAGGACGTAATTGCAGTTGAATCATATCATTATCGTCTGCGGCTGCAAAAACCTCAGTATCCACTGCTGTTGTAGCGTTTGTCGTTTCTTCCGCGATAGCCACTGCACTTAAGCCTGCAAATGTTAAGGCGGTTAAAGCGATAGGTAAGAAATGTGACATAATGTGTTTTCCTTGCTGTCTGAATTCGGTACTCAATTTATTCAAAATATAGGCCACTTTAACTGCTTATGCGCGTCTTGTGTCTACCGTTTCTTTCCTTACTCTTGCTCATCCTCGGCCAAGGTTTTGCCGCCTCGGCTTATGGACAACTGCGATTTGATCATTTAAGTGTTGACCAAGGTCTTTCCCATAATACGGTCAATGCAATTGTGCAAGATAAACGCGGCTTTATGTGGTTTGGTACACAAGATGGCCTAAACCGTTATGATGGCTATCAAATCACCGTGTTTCGCCACGAGCCTAAACAGCTTAATACCTTAAGTGATAACGAGGTGACGGCCTTATTTGTCGATAGTACAGGTATTTTATGGGTCGGTACATCTAATGGTTTAAACCGCTTTAATAGACAGCGCGAAACTTTCACCCGCTATGAACATGATCCTAATAATAAGCATAGCATTAGCCATAATTATATTGGGTCTATTTACGAAGATCGGCAAGGTATTTTATGGATTGGTACTTTGCACGGAGGCTTAAACCGTTTTGATCCTAAAACGGGGCAGTTTAAAGCCTTTTTACATGATGCAAATGATCCCAATAGCTTAACGATGAATTCTATTTGGCCTATTTTAGAAGACGATCAAGGTCGGATTTGGGTGGGCACAGATGGCGGTGGATTACATCAACTTAACCGCGAAACAGGACAATTTAAAAAATATTTATATGACACTTCGCATGCCTCATCACGATTTAATTTTGTGACGGGAATTGTGCAAGATGGGCGCGGTATTATTTGGGTTAGTAGTGCAGCCGGATTAAGTCGCTATCAAGAAAAAACAGATGAGTTTATTCATTATCAAGATGCTAAGTCTTATACCACGCGCAAACCTGTCTGGAGTTTAGCAGAAGATAATGTCGGCAATTTATGGTTAGGTACTGATGGCGATGGCTTATTTCAATTTAATTATTTGCAAAATCGCTTTGTTAATGTTGTGCCTGATCCGCGTGTTGCAGATAGTTTAAGTGATGATCAAATTTTAAGTATTTATACAGATCGAGCGGGCGCAATTTGGTTTGGCACTGATGGCGGTGGCTTAAATATCTTAATGTGCCAACAAAAAAGCTTTAATCACTATACAGAAGACCCGAACGATAATACCAGCTTAAGCGGTAACGATATTTTAGCGATTCATAAACAAGAAAATGGCGTGTTGTGGGTGGGCACTAGTGATAATGGCTTAAATCGTTTTGATGCTTCTCGTAAACACATTACCCATTACCGTCACAATCCTGAAGACGACAATAGTTTAAGTTCCGATACAGTGCGCGCTATTTTTGTTGATAGCGTAGACACGGTTTGGATTGGCACTGATGACGGTGTGTTAAACGAGTTTGACCCAAAAACCCAGACCTTCAAAAAATACTTTTTGCCTTCTTACACTGACACCGTGCAACACATGAATAACGACATGGTGCGTTTGATTTATGAGGATTTGCAAGGGCGTTTGTGGGTTGGTAGTCGCTATAATTTATATACTTTTGACAGCCAGACCAAGAAATTTACCTCGTGGCTAACGGAAAAGGTACGCGATCCCAATAGCACTATTTTAAGTGTCTATGAATCACCGCAAGGGGATTTATGGTTTGGCACGCAGGGCACTGGCTTAAAATATGTGCCTAATCATGCGCAATCAAAAGCGAGAAATATGGTACTTGAGATCGATACCAAGTTACCGGCTATTGGCGGTATTGTGGCAGATCAAGAGGGTTATTTGTGGTTAGGTACAACCAGTGGTTTATGGCAAGTGTCGTTAAGCGAGTTGCAAACTGAGCATAAAGTTAAACCGCTCATGTATCGAGAAAGCGAAGAGGGTTTAGCCAATGATTCAATTTATGCCCTGATGATGGATGAGTATCAGCAGTTATGGATGAGTACCAATAAGGGCATTTCTCGCTTTGATCCCGTCGGCAAAACTTTTAGAAGTTATGATATTAGCGATGGTTTACAAGGTAATCAGTTTAATGCTGGTTTCTTTGCTGCCAGCGATGGCGAGTTATTTTTTGGCGGCATTAATGGTTTGAATTCTTTTTACCCTGAAAAAGTCAGCGGTAATTTATATGTGCCACCTATTATATTAACCAAGTTTGAATTATTTGATCAAGAAGTGGGTTTAGATAGCAAATTATTAGATGCTACGATTACAGAAACACAGAAAATTACCTTAACTTATGAGCAATCCTTTTTCTCTTTTGAGTTTGCAGCTTTAAATTTTGTTCAACCTGAAAAAAATCAATATAAATACAAATTAGAAGGCTTTGATAAGGATTGGAAGTTTGTTAACCGGCGACAAGCTTATTACACCAATGTGGAATATGGTCATTATGTGTTTCATGTCATTGGTTCTAATAATGACAATGTGTGGAATAAAGAAGGGGCTAAATTAGAAATTACCATTTTGCCTCCGCCTTGGCGCACATGGTGGGCGTATTTAGCTTATGCCGCGTTCGTCATTGGTTTAATTTCGTGGTTTATTTCTTCACAGCAACATAAATTACGCCAAAAGCAACATGAATTAGAACGGGTTACACGCTTTTTAGAGGCCATGCCGGTTGGTGTAGGTATGATGGATACCGAGGGTCGTTTGTTATATCACAATTGCAAAGCCCGTGAGATTTTTGGCAAAGATGCCAATGCAATGGTTTCTACCAAGCAATTGACTGAACACTATGGTTTATACCGTGCAGGTACGGATCAATTATACGACCCTGAACAATTGCCTATTATTCGCGCTTTAAAAGGTGAAAGCTCCACCATTGATGATTTAGAAATTCGGCGTGGTAATGAAGTGATCCCAATTGAAATCTGGGGCACGCCGATTTTTGATGATCGTGGCCATATTATTTATGCCATCAATGCCTTACAAGATATTGCTAAACGGCGCAAAGTTGAACAAGTATTAGCCGATTATAGCCACCAATTAGAGCAAGAAGTGGCGGAGCGTACTCGCGCCTTGCAAGAAAGTGAACAACGTTTCCGCGATGTGGCAGAGGCGGCAGGGGAATATATTTGGGAAATTGATTTAGAAGGTTGTATTAGTTTTGTCACGGTGCGGGTGGAAACAGTATTAGGTTATAGCGTGGATGAATTATTAGGCAATAGCTTATACAGTTTATTACCACAATATGAAATTAAGCGCACGCGCCAATTTTTCAACCAATTAGCACAACAACGCCAAAGCTTTCATAATTTTGAGCAACACAATTTTAATAAAAAAGGCGACTTAGTTTGGCTGAATATTACCGGCTTGCCTATTTATGATGAATATAACAATGTAATTGGCTTCCGTGGCACTGCGCTAGATATTACACAGCGTAAACAAGCGGAGATGAAATTATATGAATTAAATGCAGTATTAAAGCAGTTTAAGAAATCCTTAGACATGACCTTAGACTGTGTATTCATGTTTCATTGTCGTAGTTTTATGTTGTTTTATGTCAACCAAGGCGCGGTGAATTTGCTAGGGTTTACGGAAGAAATTTTATTAACTAAAACCTTAGTTGATTTACAGCCAGATATTCTTGTCGATGATTTCCGCGAAATGATCACACCTTTATTAGAAGGCACGCTGCCCAGCTTAAAATATGAAACTCGTCATAAGCATAGCCAAGGTCATTTAATTTCGGTTGAAGTGTTTATTCAATATATTCAAATTGCCCCGCAAAGTAATCACTTTGTCGCCATTGTGCGTGATATTAGCGAGCGGAAACAGGCAGAAAGCAACTTGCAACAAGCTAAAGAAGCGGCGGAGTTAGCACGGCAAGAAGCAGAGTCAGCTAACCGCGCGAAAAGTGCGTTTCTTGCTAACATGAGTCACGAATTGCGCACGCCAATGAATAGCATCTTAGGCTATACGCAAATTTTAATGCGTGACAAATTCTTAGCTGATAAGCAACACAATGCTATTCACAGCATTCACCGCAGTGGTGAACATTTGCTGAATTTGATTAACGATGTGTTGGATTTATCCAAAATTGAGGCGAATAAACTAGAACTCAGCTTAAGCGAAGTGCAATTAAAAGCATTTTTACAGGAAACTGCTGATTTATTGCGCATGCGGGCTGAGCAAAAAGGTGTTCAATATCGCGTGCAACTCGATGAAAACCTGCCTTTATTAGTTAATATCGATGAAAAACGCTTGCGACAAATCTTGCTGAATTTGTTAACCAATGCGATTAAGTACACGCATGAGGGTTGTGTCACCTTACAAGTGCAAACCACACACAACAAAGTGTGTTTTATCGTAGAAGATACAGGGCGCGGTATTTCTAAAGAAGAACAAGAGTTAATCTTTCAACCTTTTCAACAGGTTGGTGATCAACGGCAAATCGAAGGTACAGGCTTAGGCTTATTCATCAGTCGCCGCTTAGTGCATATTATGGGCGGTAGCCTGCACTTAAAGAGTCAGATTGAACAAGGGAGTCGTTTCTGGTTTGAATTAGAACTGGATGTGATTGACACCCCGCAAATATTGCCGAAAGAAAAAACAACGCAACATATTGTCGGCATTGATGGCGATCAACACCCTGTCATTTTAGTGGTAGATGATTTAGAAGAAAACCGCCAGATTTTGGTGCAAATGCTGACTGATGTGGGTTTCCAAGTCGAAACAGCCGTGGAAGGTGCGGCAGCATTAGCACTGATTGCACAGCAAATCCCCGATGCAGTGATTACCGATTTGCGCATGCCAACCGGCATGGATGGCTTAGCCTTAACACGCTATATTCGCCAACAACCGCATTTACAACATTTGCCGATCATCATTAATTCCGCCAGTGTGTTTGCTGCACAAAAACAAGCCAGTTTTACTGCGGGTTGCGACGCATTCATTCACAAACCGATTCAACTGACGCAATTATTAAGCTTGTTGCAAGATTTCTTAGGCTTAACATGGTGTTACGGCACACCGCCACATACAGTTGAGGTGGAGCCTGTTAGCCAGCAACTTGATTGCGAATTTAGCAATCAGCCAAATGCAGAACAATTAAGCAAATTAGACAACTTAGTGAAATGTGGGCATGTGCGTGCCATTGTGGAATATGCTGAACAACTCTCGGCGCAAGATGCCCGCTTAGAGCCATTTGTGAAAACGGTATGCCAGTTCGCCCGCAGTTTTGCGATTGACGAACTGGAAGCTTTGATAAAACGCTTATTGCAAGAAAACGATTAATTGTGAGGGATGTTGTGCTGTTTCGTTAGTATAGCGATAAGAGACAGCCTGCCCACTGGCTAATGTTTTTTCTTGTTCAGGGTCTCGGCTTAAAATATTACTTGCATGAATAAAGACGGATTCATTTTGCTCTGTGAGCAAAAAACCATAGCCATTTTGGTCATCAAACCATTGCACAATACCTTGATGCCACCACTGTGTCGGTAAAGTTATTTCTGCTGCCGCTGTTTGTTTAGCCAAGCTATGAGCCGGTTTTTCTGCGGGAAACCATGCCGTTAAACAGGCTAAGATCACCACAAATACAGGGTAAGCAGGGGAAGTACGCATAGATGAACGCATAGGAATATGTCCTAAAACAGAAACCTATAAATGACCCTGCAAAAAACGCTCCTTTTTGCTTATCTTATTTTTCTTATAAAATCAGCAATTTAATTAAAAAATTAAGTTTAAAACTGACTGTTCTCTGTCAACTCCATGTCATTAATTTGACAAATAACCTTATGTTTTTAATAATAAAAACTTATTTAAGTATGTTTTTTGGAACAGATGTAATTTATTGTCAGTCGCATAAGCGGAGCATCACGAGACGTTGACGGCTACAACATATCCATCACATTACTCAATTTCCTGCTTGAAAAATTCGATCTACCCCGCACGTCAACAATAATAAATGCTAAAAAACGCACAACTTTATGTCATACTGCATAGTGAAATAAGCAATAACACTGGTTTTGCTGCCTTATTATCTATTTCACCGAGATTAAATAAGGTTATCAGCACAAAAATGTCAGTGAACTAGCTGTTTCAATTATTTTTTATCAACATAGTGGGGAATTATCGTGGCAACAATTGAACTGACCACAGCCGAATTTGAAAAAACCGTCACTGAAAATGACATTGTGTTAGTGGACTTTTGGGCATCTTGGTGTGGCCCTTGTAAAATGTTCTCGCCTATTTATGAAGCCGCGTCAGAAAAATACCCAGATGTTGTGTTTGCTAAAGTGAACACAGAGGAAGAGCAAGCTTTAGCAGGGCATTTTCAAGTCCGTTCTATCCCCACCTTAATGATTTTCCGTGAGCAAATCATCATCTTCTCACAAGCAGGTGCGTTACCAGCTTCTCAATTAGAAGAAGTGATTGTCAAAGCTAAAGAATTAGATATGAATGCTGTACGCGAAGAAATCGCCAAACAACAGCAAAGCGAAGAAGCTTAAGCGGCATTCATGCGCTGATAGATAATCTGCAACGGTTATCTATTGGCTGTTAGATGAAGTATGTCAATATGGATTTACAAGTTAATACCACTGATTATTTTACCCAGTGGTGGCTATCGTTGAGTGAAGATGCCCGTCAAGCGATTTATATCGCTGTGCAAGAACTGATGGCACCCGATAACCAAAATGCATTATTAGAGGCCACAGAAAGCGCGCGCATGTGCGAATTATCGGTTTCTCACGAAGGTTATTTATACCGCGTGTTATACGCATTTGATGCCAATCATCAAGGTATTGTCTTGGTCGGCGGCAAGCAAGAACAGCTTTCTCCACCCCAAGGACAAAAACTACATTAAAAAAGCTTGTTTTAGGGATAGCATTTTTAATGAATTGCTCTAAACTAGTATGCAGTTTCAGCCTTGTTTAGCGATTTTACGGCTGCGTCTCTTTTAGGACTGGTGTTCACCCCCTCTTAATAGAGCTGTGAGTGTAGAAGCAAACTTCTAAACTGGCCGTATCTAATGATCGGTTGACCTCATGCCTGCTGGTTCATATATGAATAAGGTGTTGCATGATGGTCGTCTCATAACGTGAACTTTAGTGTAAAGCAGCGTTAATGCAGTCAGGATTACCGTCATTTATATTATTGAAAAGCACAGTATTTTATTGGCTTTTTGCTTGTTAAATCAGCTTTATAGCTGTCACTGTTAAGAAATTTTGTGTGTTGGTTCTTTGACAGTGTTTCTCCATCAACGCACTTATTGAAGAGAATATCTGATGAATATATATGTAGGTAATTTATCCTATAGTCTGACTGAAGACGAACTGCGTGACCTGTTTGCTGAACATGGGGAAGTCTCCAGTGTTAATTTAATGATTGACAAGATGACTGGACAATCTAAAGGCTTTGCGTTTGTTGAGATGCCTAAACAAGCAGAAGCGGAAGAAGCCATTAAAGCTTTAAACGAATTAGCCGTTAAAGGACGCAACATGAAAGTGAACCAAGCGCGTCCTCGTGGTGAACGTCCACCACAACGTAAATTTAGACACTAAAATTTTAAAGCTTAGTTTGTTACACACCTCAACAAACTGAGCTTAAGATTAGAACCTATCTAACCTAAAAAGTTAGATAGGTTTCCATCTCCTCTCCCTTCCCCTCTTTTTTCTTCCTTTCAAGCAAATTTTCTTGGCTAAAAAAACCACACTATAACAGTGGATTAGCCGCATTTCTGCAAATCTGCGATATACTGTTATGTTTACTAGCGCGTCATCCTCTCAACGTCATTAAGTTAAGAGATGCACGTCGTAGGGCGGATAAGGCACAAGCCGTCATCCGCCATTGAGTTTTGCACATTGTCTGTCTTAGATTTTCAAAAAGAATCAACAAGGTCAGTGTTTTTAATCTGAATGCAATTCAGGTTTCTGTACCATTCATTCTGAAAATTCTTTAATCCGGTAAATTCTGATTCAGACAACAAGCTTGATGGCGGATGACGGCTAACGCCTTATCCGCCCTACACTACACTCTCACACCTTTTTTTAACCCTGCGGGTCAGAATTACTATGGATTATCCCGAAACTTTTGATGTCATCGTGATTGGTGGTGGTCATGCGGGCACAGAAGCCGCGCTCGCTGCTGCGCGCATGGGCGCACATACACTGCTACTGACACATAATGTAGAAACCTTAGGCCAAATGTCTTGCAATCCTGCGATTGGCGGCATTGGTAAAGGGCATTTAGTGAAAGAGATTGATGCCTTAGGTGGCATCATGGCAAAAGCCGCTGACCTCGCAGGTATTCAATTTCGCACCTTAAACGCCAGCAAAGGCCCTGCCGTGCGGGCAACACGGGCGCAAATTGATCGCCAGTTGTATAAAAAAGCCATTCGCCACGCTTTAGAAACGCAAGACAATTTAAAAATCTTTCAGCAAGCTGTTGATGATTTAATTGTCGAAAATGATCGTGTGACTGGTGCGGTGACGCAAATGGGCGTGCGCTTTTTTGCCAAAACAGTGGTATTAACTGCTGGTACCTTCTTAGCCGGTCGCATTCACATCGGGTTAAGTAATTATCAAGGCGGTCGTGCAGGCGATCCCCCTGCGCTAAGCTTGGCAGAAAAATTACGCGACTTGCCATTCCGTGTGCGTCGTTTAAAAACCGGCACGCCGCCACGCATCGATAGCCGCAGCTTAAATTATGCAGAAATGGCAGAGCAACCGGGTGATACACCCGTTCCCGTGTTTGCCTTTTTTGGTCATGCAGAACAACACCCGCAGCAAATCCCGTGTCACATCACACACACCAATACACGCACGCATGAAATTATCGCCAGCGGTTTAGACCGTTCGCCGATGTACACGGGCGTGATTGAAGGCATTGGCCCGCGTTACTGTCCGTCGATTGAGGACAAAATTGTGCGCTTTGCCGATAAAAGCTCACACCAAATTTTTATTGAACCGGAAGGCTTAAACACCTTTGAAGTCTATCCAAATGGTATTTCCACCAGCTTGCCGTTTGATATTCAATTGGCCTTCGTGCGTTCGATGAAAGGCTGTGAAAATGCGCATATCACCCGACCTGGTTATGCCATTGAATACGATTTCTTTGACCCACGCGATTTAAAACCGAGCTTAGAAACTAAAACGGTACAAAATCTATTTTTTGCCGGTCAAATCAATGGCTCTACAGGTTACGAAGAAGCCGCAGCACAAGGCTTAATCGCCGGTATGAATGCGGCACTGACCGTGCAAGAACGTGAAACATGGTGCCCGCGCCGTGATGAAGCTTATATCGGCGTATTGATTGACGATTTAATCACTTTAGGCACGAATGAGCCGTATCGCATGTTTACCAGTCGCGCAGAATACCGCTTGCTGCTGCGCGAAGACAATGCCGATTTACGCTTAACGCCAACAGGCCGCGAATTAGGTTTAGTCAGCGATGAACACTGGTCATTATTTGAACAAAAACAAGCCAGTATCGCAGAAGAGCAACAACGCTTAAGCAAGTTATGGATTCATCCTGACAATACTGCATTGTCTGAATTGCCAACAACCGTGCGCCGTGATGTCTCAGCGATGGACTTATTGCGCCGTCCTGAGTTGAGTTATCAAGACTTGATGAAACTGCCAGAAATCGCGCCGGGCGTGGCAGATGAGAAAGTGTCGGAACAAGTGGAAATTCAAGCCAAATACAGCGGCTACATCGACCGCCAAGAAACCGAAATTGCCCGCATGCGCCGTTATGAAGAAACCTTATTGCCGCCAGAGTTTGACTATAAACAAATCAGCGGTATTTCTAACGAAGTATGCCAAAAGTTGACACAACACCGTCCTGCAACTGTAGGTCAAGCCTCGCGCATTCCAGGGGTGACACCTGCGGCAGTGTCTTTATTATTGGTTTACTTAAAGAAAAATGGCTTATATCGCAAAGCAATAGCATCATCCGATGATGATGCAGCGGCAAGTGCATAATCTTGTGTAGGATGGGCTGACAAAGGAAGCCCATCCATCGCGGTAAACGATGGGCTACAAATCTGAAAAAAATGAGGCAATATGAAAGCACGTTGGTTATTAGTATTCGGTGTTTTATGGTGTAGCAGTCCTGCATTTGCTACTGAGGACACTGCCGCAAGTAATAGCAGCGATTGGCCTGCATGGTTTGGCAAGTTAGACAAGTCGGCGCGAGCGGCCTTAAATTGGTCAAAAGAAGATTTAGCCAATTACGGCAAATGGGATTACAAAGTGGAAACCGTCGCCACTGCCGCGAAACTGGAAACACAGCTTAACCAGTTGGGTGAATTGGGGTGGGAATTGGTTTCCGTTACACCACAAGCAGACAGCTTTTTATTAGTGTTAAAGAAGCCAGCCACCAGTTATTTGTCCAACTACGGTAAAATTCCACTAGAGTTTTTACCTTTTTTGAACAATTCGCAGAAAACAGGCCAGTAAAACACCTTGAATCATCTTTTGGGAGGATAAAACCCTTGATTTATGCTCCCAAAGCCAGCACATCAGCCCTTTATCTCTAGCATTCTCAAAAAATAAGGACATTTATATGGTTCATATACGCTCATTAATCATGCTTGGCGGTGTCAGTTTAATGTTGTCTAGTACAGCATGGGGCGCAAGTTTTGATTGCAAAAAAGCAAGCTCTTTCATTGAACACACCATTTGCTCAGAAAGCGAATTGTCTAAATTAGACGAAGACTTATTAACCGCTTATAAAATCTCGTTAGACATGTGTTTTACTGACGAAGCGATTAAACAAACCAAACAAGAGCAACGTCAATGGTTAAAAAATGTGCGCAATGCCTGCACAGACGTGTCTTGCTTAAAACGTGTGTATAAAGAGCGTATTGAAACCTTAGCCCCACCGGATGGCGGTGAAGAAATCGTAGATGGTGAAGCTGAATTAGACGCAGCTAACTTACCAACTGAAATCGGTGCGTGTGTTGATGGCTATATCGGCGCAAAAAATACACGTTTTGATAATGCGGTCGCAGGTGAAGCGGGCGGCGAAGTTTATGTATGGTTAACTAACGAAGTGGATTTGTATATTGTAGAAATTGCTAATTTACCAGAGGAAGAAAATCCCAACGCCTACATGTACACCACAGACGACTTCAAAATTGGCGATAAAATCAACTTATGCTTAGTCTCTGTGCCTTCCGAGTGTCCTGAAGGCGATGAACGCGGCAAGGTGTATGAAGTGACTAATTACAAAAATGCAAAACGCTTTACCGGTGTTGATGCTTGGCATTCTTGTGGCGGTGCTTAGTTTTTGGGGTAGTTTAGAGTCCTTGCTATATTTTCGCGTAGGGCGGATAAGGCGGCAGCCGTCATCCGCCGCAAAAGCTGGAAATTAGCCAGTGTAGCTTGCTTTCCAGACAGAAAACTGACAGATATACCGTATTCTAGCCATGTCGGATGACGGCTATCGCCTTATCCGACCTACAAGAAGCTTGTTTTTAAAACAAAATTAAACTTGTGTAGATACCTTTGCCCGCTGGGAGAGGATTTTAAGTAATAACCAAAATACAACTCACATTAACTATCACTTTAAATCAAACTAGCCACACACATTATCTACTTGTTTTCGTTTTAATCCCTTCCTTTCTTAATATCCATTAGCTTAAAAAATATCCTCTAGTCTGCATCCCCTGCAACTGTGTTAAAATACTTACTTTTTGTAAGCAAACGCCTTACAAAACGCTCTTTCCCATCACAAATTGCTAATGGCGCGCCATCACTATGAATGCACATCATCAGACTGCTGAGCCTGAAGAACATCGTCCCCATATTGCTTCAGCATTAAAAGAAAGTTTTCGCGAGGGGTACACCTTACAACACTTACGCACCGACGTTTTAGCCGGTCTCACAGTCGGTATTATCGCCATTCCATTATCCATGGCATTGGCTATCGCAACCGGCGTACCACCGCAACACGGCTTATATACTGCGATTATTGCCGGTATCCTCATCGCCTTAAGCGGTGGCTCTCGGGTCAACATCTCAGGGCCTACAGCGGCTTTTGTGGTTATTTTGCTACCTATTACCCATGACTTTGGTTTAGGCGGTTTATTAATCGCAACTATTATGGCAGGGATAATTCTAATCATAATGGGCTTAAGTCGAATGGGTAAGCTCATTGAATACATTCCTTACCCTGTCATTACTGGATTTACTGCGGGTATTGGTGTTGTCATTGCCACGATTCAAATCAAAGATTTCTTAGGCTTAGAGATTAGCAATTTAGAAGGTCATTACCTCGAAAAAGTGATGACTTTAATCCATGCCTTACCTACCTTACACCTACACGACTTTCTGATTGGCTGTATCACAATGGCCACGCTACTCATCTGGCCGCGCTTTAAAATAAAAATTCCTGCTTACTTAATCGGCTTAATCGTCGGTACTATCGCCGCATGGTTATTAGGGCTTATCTGGTCAGATTTTTCTGTGGCAACCATCGGCTCACGTTTTAGCTATGACATTGACGGCTACCAAGGTCAAGGCATTCCCCCACTACCGCCCTTTTTTGTATTGCCGTGGAACTTACCCAATGCTAACGGTGAACCTATCGGCTTATCATTTGAACTGATTAACCACTTGCTAGGCCCTGCTTTCGCCATTGCCATGTTAGGCGCGATTGAATCTTTGCTATGCGCCGTCGTTGCCGATGGTATTGCGGGCACCCGCCACAACCCAAACACAGAATTATTAAGCCAAGGTTTAGGTAACGTGGTCACGCCTTTCTTTGGCGGTATTCCTGCAACGGCTGCTATTGCGCGTACTGCGGCTAACATTCGTGCCGGTGGTCGCTCTCCTATCTCTGCGGTAGTGCATTCTCTAGTGGTTTTAATTGCCGTGATTAGCTTAGCTGGTACGCTGTCTTATGTGCCTATGGCTGCCCTAGCTGCCTTGTTATTCATGGTGGCGTGGAATATGAGTGAAGTACCGCATTTTATCCGCTTAGTACGCACAGCCCCGCCGGGTGACATTGCCGTATTGTTGATGTGTTTTAGCTTAACCGTGTTATTCGACATGGTGATCGCTGTTGGCGCAGGTTTAGTGTTAGCTTCTCTGCTATTTATTCGCCGTATGTCTGAACTGACAGGGGCGGAATTGCTTAGCACGCGCGAGCACGAGCACTTACAAAACTTGCCAGAGGAAATTGTGGTCTATGAAATCAACGGGCCATTATTTTTTGGCGCAGCAGAAAAAGCGGTGAAAATTCTGCACCGTATTGATCGGCGAGTAGAAGTGTTAATTGTCGATATGACTGACGTGCCGATGATGGACATCACGGGTATTGTGGCGTTTGAATCTTTGCTAGATAACTTATTCCATGATCACATGCGCGTCGTTATTAGCAACTTACAGCCTCATTTGAAGGTAAAACTGGAGAAAGCAGGCATTACTGAACGTCCGCAGCAATTGGTTTTTAGCGATACCTTGGCGAATGCAGTGGAGAAGGCAAAAGCCTTGTTGTGATGTGTTGTTGAATGTGAAGAGGTGGCGCGTAGGCATTACACGCCACCGAATCCTGTTAATACGAACGCTGTTGAGCAGCGTTTTTGCTGGCGACAGGGTCTAAAAATAAATATAAGCCTACGGCTAAAAAGGCAATATTCAGCACTAAGAATAAAAAGTCGTGCAAATTAATGAATAAGCCAAAAGTACCTGTGATGATGATCACAGCACCAAGTAATAACCGTCCTACGCGAATCAAAGCTGAAACCAGCGGATTCATTATATACGCTCCCATCAAACCAATAACTTTGGGCTAAAACTAGTGCTTGAACCGACATTCTGTTGTACGGACTAACATAGGGATGTTTAAAAAGCGCGGATATTGGGCAAGGTAAAACTTGCGCAATCGAGTCGAAATGTAACCACTGATGAGCTTGCGATAACGATGCTTTAACCACCAATTAAACAGCAGTTATGCGCTGATACCAATCCGTTAGGTGTTGTGCATGACAGAACGTGTTCAAACACGTACTTGAGATAGTTAACTATTTTGGATAGTTACTGAACAGTATTGAAATAAGGCATGATGCCTGACTTTGCAACCAATAAACAAAATAAAAACTGTCCTATCTCATTGCGGCTACATTTTATGCCTGAAAAAACAACTGTCAAGGGGGAGAAGTCTTAAAATAGCTACATTTGATGCAAGCGCAAAAACTATATTTTAGCTATACAGGAAATTCCTTATTTACCTAAATAAAAGACTTGACCCTTTTTGTGTTTTTAATAATGTTAGTTTTGTTTTGATGATTTAATTGATTGTATTTATTTGTAAAAATTAGCTTTTCTAGGGTAGTGGTTCGGTGAGATGAGGCAGTATTGAATAATTACATTTTGCCAATTATTTAGGATCATGTCTGTTAATCAGTATATTAGGATGGAATTTAGCTGTTTTATTTTGCTATGCAAAAAAATGGCGCGAAAAAGTTCCTACCAG
>QKBZ01000414.1 GCA_003245895.1 Beggiatoa sp. | reverse complement strand
AAATGACAACACGAAATACTCCGATGAAAAAAGCATTTTTTCAAAGTGGAAGTTTTCGTGTACCTATTGCCGAGTGTTTTCTTTTTATTTTGGCTATTGACTGGGTTATAACAGGGCGGATAAGGCGCAAGCCGTCATCCGCCGTAAGTCGCTTGGGTTTAAGCTTCAAGCGCCCGATGTCGGATGACGGCTACGCCTTATCCGACCTACAACATCAAACATAAAAAAGGATTTAAGCCAACCGTTCTCTTAAACGTCCAATTGCTTGGCGAACCTGCGCAGGTGCAGTTCCGCCAAAGTGGTTACGCGCCGCCACAGAGCCTTCCAAAGTTAACACTTGATAAATATCTTCCTGAATTAAGTTAGAAAACTGTTGGAAGGTCTCAAGGCTTAACGATTCTAAGCCGCAATCTTGTTCAATACAATGCCGTACCGCTAGCCCTACCACTTCGTGCGCATCGCGGAATGGCATGCCTTTTTTCACTAAATAATCAGCTAAATCGGTTGCAGTGGTGAAACCAGCTAAAGTTGCCTCACGCATGCGATCACGTTTCACGGTAATCGCGGGAATCATATCGGCGTAAACTTTTAAACTGCCGCGCAAAGTATCCACCACATCAAAAATCGGTTCTTTGTCTTCTTGGTTATCTTTGTTATAGGCCAACGGTTGCGACTTCATCAGCGTTAACAAACTGATTAAATGACCGTAGACGCGACCGCTTTTACCGCGTACTAATTCTGGTACGTCTGGGTTTTTCTTCTGCGGCATGATGGAAGAGCCAGTGCAGAAAGCATCGCTTAAATCAATGAATTGGAATTGTGCAGAAGACCATAAGATCAACTCTTCAGAAAAGCGCGATAAGTGCATCATGATCAAAGACGCGGCGGCGCTGAATTCAATAGCGAAATCACGATCACTCACTGCGTCTAAAGAATTTTCTGCCACGCCATCAAAGCCTAATAATTGTGCTGTGTAATGACGGTCAATCGGATAGCTAGTACCAGCCAAGGCCGCAGCCCCCAAAGGCATCACGTTGACGCGGGCGCGGCAATCTTGCAAGCGGCTACGGTCACGCATCAACATTTCGCACCATGCTAATAAATGATGACCGAAGGTGACAGGTTGCGCACTTTGTAAATGGGTAAAACCGGGTAAGATGGTGTCGGTTTCGTTTTCCGCTAAGTTGACTAAAGCGGTGATTAAGCGTTGTAACTCAGCTTGAATATTGTCAATTTCTTGGCGCAAGTATAAACGGATGTCGGTTGCCACTTGGTCATTACGTGAGCGACCGGTGTGCAGTTTTTTGCCCACAATACCGATTTTCTCGGTTAAGCGGGTCTCGATGTTCATATGCACATCTTCTAAAGCAATCGACCATTGCCAATTGCCGCTGGCGATGTCTTGCTGAACGGCGGTCAAACCTTGCACGATTTGCTCGCATTCTTCAGCCGCTAATACGCCAACATGCGCCAACATGCGGGCATGGGCGATAGAACCCATGATGTCATATTCATATAAACGCTGATCAAAGCCAACAGAGGCAGTAAACGCTTCGACAAACGCATCAGTCGGGGCTGTAAAGCGGCCACTCCAAGGTTTTTCCACGGTACTCATAGTGTCGTTATATCCTGTCGTTGAGCACAAAAAGCTAGCAAGGTAAAAAGTATTCGGGTTCGCGTTGGGCAATGCGCCACAACGGGATTTAAGAGGCGTGAGCATAACGCGAACTGAAGTTATCGGCAAATGAAGTGCATTAAGATTGCCCTCACCGCCCCGCTTTCGACTTTAAAAATAGCTTAAAAGGTAAAATAGGTAGAACAAAGCGAAATCCATTATTTTGCAGAATGATTTGAGACGGTATCCACAAACATGCCTAAAGGTGACAGAAGCTTCAAAAATATGCAAAAATCCCTTATTACTGATAACACACACTTTAGGCTACTGTGTTAGCAAACCTTTCTCGTTTTAATACTCGGACGCGCATGAGCTTACTGACTTTAGATCACATCGCCTGTCAATATGACGGTCAGACGGTGTTTCAAGACCTTTGTTTAGACATCCAAGCAGGTGAATTAGCTTGTTTATTAGGCCCTAGCGGTTGTGGCAAAACCACCGCTTTACGTGCTATTGCCGGTTTTGAACCAATCAGTGCGGGCGAAATTCGCTTACACGACAAAGTGATTTCGCGTTTAGGTCATAGCTTAGCCCCAGAACAACGCAATATCGGTATGGTGTTTCAAGACTATGCCTTATTCCCACATCAAAGCGTTTTTAATAATGTCTGCTTTGGCATTCGCAAATTAGCACGCGCTGAACAGAAGGCGCGGGCAGAAAAATTATTAGCGGTTGTTGGCTTAAGCCAATATGCACAGCGGTATCCGCATGAATTATCCGGCGGGCAGCAACAGCGCGTTGCCTTAGCGCGTGCCTTAGCCCCACAACCGGCGATGATTTTATTAGATGAACCGTTTTCTAATTTAGACGTAGACTTGCGCGAGCGTTTAAGCTTAGAAGTGCGCGACATTTTAAAAGACCAAGGCATTACCGGCTTATTAGTTACCCATGATCAACACGAGGCATTTGCTTTAGGGGATCAAATTGGCGTGATGTCAGCGGGCAAAATTCTGCAATGGGATACGCCGTATCGTATTTATCATCAACCGGCAGCCCGTTTTGTCGCCGATTTCATTGGGCAAGGCGCGTTTATTCAAGGCCGTTTAGTGGCTAAACATCTTATTGAAACTGAGTTAGGCCAAGTATCAGGCACGGCGCATTGTGATTGCCCAATAGGCAGTCCGGTTGAAGTCTTTATCCGCCCCGATGATTTAGTGACCACCACTGAATCGACAGAAGCCACTGTGATGGCGACGGTGGAAAAGCGGGCGTTTAAAGGTGCAGAAACTTTGTACAGTTTGCGTCTGCCTAGTGGCAATTTAGTGTATTCGCTGTTATCTAGCCACGCCAATCATCCATTGCAATCTCAACTAGGTTTACGTCTTGTCGCCACTCAGCTTGTTGCTTTCCCTTCAGTTTGACAGTGAACTATTATGAAAATTTTGGTCAGTAATGATGATGGTTATTTAGCAGTTGGTATTAATTGTTTAGTTGAATCGTTGAAAAAACGCGCGGATGTGACCGTGGTCGCGCCAGATCGCAATCGCAGTGGCGCGAGTAATTCGCTGACCTTGGAATCACCTTTACGCGCCAATGTGGCAGACAATGGGTTTATTTATGTTGATGGCACACCCACCGATTGTGTACATTTAGCCATTACCGGATTGTTAGACAGTTTGCCCGACATTGTGATTTCCGGTATCAACATGGGCGCGAATATGGGTGATGATGTGTTGTACTCCGGCACAGTCGCCGCCGCGATGGAAGGCCGCTCGTTAGGTTTACCCGCCATTGCCGTGTCATTAACTGAATTCCCCGGCCAGCATTTTGAAACCGCTGCACGGGTAGTGAATCAGTTATTAGACCGTTTGTTAACACAAAAATTAGAGCTACCCGTTAATACAATTTTAAACGTCAACGTACCGGATGTGCCGTGGGAACAATTAGCAGGGATTAAAATCACCCGCTTAGGTTCACGCCATCGTGCTGAACAAGTAGTCAAAGCTGAAGACCCACGCGGTCGCACTATTTACTGGATAGGCCCACCGGGTAAAGAACAAGATGCTGGGGAAGGTACGGACTTTCATGCAGTGCAACATGGCTATGCTTCAGTGACACCGTTGCAGATTGATTTGACCAGTTATAGTGCGTTGCCGGTGACGCAGAAGTGGTTAGAAAATTGATGTAGTGCTGACCGATTTTCACTCGTTCCCATCGTCCCGATCACAGCCATTAAGTTAAGCGATGTTGTAGGTCGGATAAGGCGACAACCGTCATCCGACATAACACAGTTGAAGCTTGAACCAAGCCACTTGCGGCGGATGACGGCTAACGCCTTATCCGCCCTACAAGACTATGTAAAGCCTTAACTTAATGGTAGTGAGCGTCCCGATGGGAATGCATGCTGTGTCGCTCCAGCGGCACGAGTAGCAAGATGAATCCGCTTATCACTGCGATTTGCGCCGCTGGAGCGACGCGGTATGCATTCCCATCAAAATGATGGGAACGAGAAAATAAGGTGACGATCATGCATTTGACTCAGTTACAGTTGCAGCAATTTCGCGGTTTATCAGCAGTAACGGTCAATTTGCATCCGCAATTAACTGTCTTTGCAGGCATTAATGGTGCAGGAAAATCAGCTTTATTAGACAGTTGCGCCATTTTGTTATCGTGGTTAATTGCGCGTGTGCGTAGTGACAAAGGCAGCGGGCGAGCCATTCGAGAAATCGATATTTATAATCAGGCTAAATATACCGTTTTGCAGACTGAGTTATGTCACAAGCATGTCAATGTGGCATGGCAGTTAGTTAAAACCCGTAAAGGTGTTGCGACTGTCAAAAGTTCTCAACTGAAAGCTTTATCCGCTTACGCACAACAATTACAGCAACAGCTTGAACAGCAAAGCTTGCCAGTGTTTGCCTATTATCCGGTAAATCGCGCTGTGCTAGATATTCCATTGCGTATTCGGCAAAAACATGAGGAAAACTTGCTTAGCGCGTGGGAAGATGCCTTAACCAGTGCAGCCAATTTTCGCAGTTTTTTTGAGTGGTTTCGGCAGCGTGAAGATTTAGACAATGAACAATTCCGTTTACACGGCAATGAAAGCTATCAACCAGATCAGCAATTAGCAGCAGCACAACGTGCCTTGAGTGAATTGTTGCCTGAATTTAGTCAATTTTCAGTACGTCGCCAACCCTTGCGCATGGTAGTGCAAAAGCAAGGGCAAGAAGTACGTGTTGATCAATTATCAGATGGTGAAAAGATTTTAATTGCCTTGGTAGGAGATTTAGCACGGCGTTTAGCGATTGCTAATCCGGCTTTAAACGACCCGTTGCAAGGTCAAGGTATTGTGCTGATTGACGAAATTGACTTGCACTTGCATCCAGCATGGCAACGACGTGTAGTGCCGCAATTATTGCGCGTGTTTCCGAATTGTCAGTTTTTGATTTCGACCCATTCGCCGCAAGTGCTGAGCGAAATTGCCGCGCCACACATTCGTTTATTACAGCAAACGACTGAACACGGTTTGCACATTGTCACTCCCACACAAGCAAAAGGCTTGAGCAGTAACGATGTATTGGATGAGTTAATGCTGTCTGAAAATACGCCGCTATTATCACGCAATGCAGAAACACAAGCAGCATTAGATGAATTATTTCAAGATATTGCCTTAGAAAAATGGGCAGATGCGCAAACCAAGCTGGAAACGCTAAAACAACAGTTAGCAGGTGATATTCCAGAATTGATAGAGGCAGAAGCCTTATTATGGATGGCTATGCCGGATGAAACGGTGTGATTAAAATAGATAAAAGTGTTGAACCATCGGCTTTGACAACACATCGCTTAAACGCTAGCCAACAGTTCACGCCGAGTTATCACAATATGCCGACGGAAGTTAAAACCCTTGTTCGTCAACAGTTATTGAGTGAGCAAGGTTATTTATGTGCTTACTGCATGCAGCGCATTAAAGCAGACAATTCAAAAATAGAACATTGGCATAGCCAAACACACTACCCCTCAGAACAGTTACACTAT
>QKBZ01000273.1 GCA_003245895.1 Beggiatoa sp. | reverse complement strand
AGCGCAGTGGGCGGCGATGCTTCCACCACTGTTGCACCGCTAAACGACTGATCTGCATCCACAAACGCAGGCGACTGCTCGGCACAGGACGTTTTAATAAGGCCAAGGCTTGCTCTAAGGCTTCTTGGCTTGCGCCTAATTGACCTAAGCGGGCATAAGCTTCGCCTTGTTGTAACGCCCATTGCACGCGCTGGGCGGTGGTTTGTGACGAGGAATGTGCATCATCCATGTGACATGCTCGCTGGTAAAAGTGGATAGCTTCTTGATCAGCCGCCAGTTGAAAGGCATTAGTCGCCAATTGCGTTAAGGCGGGAATGGCTTTATCGGCGCGTCGTGCTTGCTCCCAGTGCAAGGTTTGCAACACCAGTTGCTCTTGTGCGTGTTCGGTTTCGTTGTATAACTGTTCGTACCAAGTGGCTAGCGCGGTGTGAATTTGCACTTGTTGCGCGTTGGATAACTGTGCATACACCACCTCACGGATGGTATTGTGTTTAAATTGGTATAGAGATTCGGTATCGGCTTGCAAGGTGCGAATAAACTGCAATTTATGCAACTGGGCTAAACAGGTATTTAATTGCGCTAAATCGACGGCTTGTGGGTAAATCGCTTGCAATAAATCGGCACTAAAGACGTAATCCACTGCGCTGGCAATTTGCAAGCTTAAGCGTTGTAACTCGCTCAAACGTGCCACGCGGCTAGCAATCACACCTTCTAAAGTATCGGGGAAATCTTCAGGGTCTAAATACACGACATGCGGGGCAAGTTGGCAAGTGCCATCGACGATGCGGATTAAACCTTGATCGCGCAGGGCATAGGCCAATTCTTCGCTGAATAGTGGATTACCGTCGGCTTTTTCGCGTAGCAAACGCATCACTACTGGCGGCAAACTGGCAACGCCTAGGCGTTGGCAAATTAAGGCCACGACTTCAGGCGCGGCTAAAGTACCGAGCGTTAAATAAATGCTGCTTGAGGCTTGTAACAGTGTGTGCAGTTTAGGCGAGCTAGGTTGTTCGCCAGTCACATATAAGGGCGAAGGTTGTGGTGGGCGCAAGGTTAATAACAGCAACATCGGCAAGCTGTGACGGCTTAAGCTGTTTAACAAGCCCCATGACGCAGAGTCTAAATAATGCGCGTCTTCGATGATTAATACATATTGATACTGGCTGCGGCTGAGCAACTGCTGCAACACACTGAAAGCTAAGGTGTGAATATTTTCTGCGCGTAAGCTACCTTGCAATTGCGCGGTTAACTCATTTTCCGCCAAGCGCAACGGTAACAAAGCATTCAGCAGTGGCAAGCGTAGGCTTAAATTCGGCAAATGGCTTAAGCAGTCTAATAAATGCGCGACGAGTTGCGCGGGCTGATTGGTTTGCCATTCACAATTGGTCAATTGCTGTAATAAAGACTGCCAGATTTGGTACGGCGTGCGGCGGTTCGCTGGTTGCGCGTGGGTGCTGAGACAGAACACGCCGTTATAATTGGCGTGTTGCATAAAATCTTGTAATAAGCGGGTTTTACCAATTCCCGTTTCGCCTTCGAGAATGACGACGCAGCCTTGTTGCTGTTGTTGCAAGCGTTGTAATTGCTGGCTTAATACTTGGCGTTCTTGGCGGCGACCGATTAAGTCACTATGGCTTAACAAATTCTGATGCGGTACGGAAGGGCGTAGCGGGCGGTAAGTGGTATGGCCTAAGCGATTGCCTTGGAAATTAACCGGTAACAGCGTTTCAAATTCCAAATAGGCTTGGGTTTGGCGATAGGTTTGCGTGTCGCAAATAATGTCATTATCCGCAATTTGCATTAAATAAGCGGCAAAATTCATGGTTTCGCCGATTAAATCAAAATGCCGCCGCCGTGCATTGCCGCGATTGCCGCATAATACTTGCCCACTAGCAATACCGATATTGCCTTTTAACTCATGCTCTTGCAGAATTTGCTGCAATTGCAAAGCACTGCGCACCGCTCGCAACGCATTGTCTTCATGATGATGCAACGGCACGCCCCACGCAGCGATCAACACTAAGCCTTTATCATCCACCATAAATTGAATTATGCTGCCTTCAAACTGAAACAAGGCTTGTTGCAAGTCATATAACGCATCTTGCACTTGCGTTAGCCAGTCGCGCATCAAATGCTCATGGCTGTGCTGCGACAAGCCAAGTTGCCTTGGCGGTTCGGGCAAATGGTGAATATTGAGAAAAATCACGCTGACTTGGCGCACTTCGGCTAGCCACTGGGTATAACCGGTGTCTAACTGCGCTAGCACAATCGGCGAAATGTAGCTGCGTAAAGAAGATTCGCTTTGTGGTGATAATTCGATAGGTGGAAAACTGCGCGGCTTCAGTGGACGCACCACGCTATGCAGCCGCACATATAAACCGTGTGCTTCGCCGCGACAATGTGGGGTTAAAATTTCCCACGCAGTCGGTGCAATTAAAATATCATCGGGGTGGGCTTGGGTTTGAATGGCGTTTAAATGGCTTAAGGCAGGGCCAGCCACTAAAAACTCCCAGTGACCATTGACCCCGCCTACCGTCGCCGCCCACACCACACCAGCATCGATAACGCTGCGTAAGATTAACAAGGCTTCGGCTTCGCCAGAGACTTCGGCGCGGTGGGCGTTGAGTAAATTCGGCGCGTGTTGTTGATGCCATTCGTGTAAGGCAAGGGCGCAGGCGGCGGCGCGGCGGGTGACAATTGTCAAATCAGGCCCAGTCACGCCGACCGGCCATAACACTAATAAAGTGCTGCCCGCGACTTTAATAATCTCGCCGCCGTGGGTATTAATTAATTCGATTAACTGCCCGAAATAATCATTTAATAACTGGCTTAATTCAGTAATAGCAACTTGTTCTGCGGTCTGACCGACGGTTTCCATTAACGGGGTAAAACCGCCAATTTCAGCATATAACACCGCCGCATAATGGCGCTCTATCGTCGGCGACGGTTGGCTGTCCGGTTGGACGGCGTAATGTCGGCGCACGAAGGTTGGTGTATAGCTGATCAGAGTTTCAAGAGATGTCGCCATTATTCCACCAGCGGTTGATGGGTGTAACATTTATGGGTTGATGACTTAATTTACAGACTGGAAACACGCTAGACCTGTTATTGCCACAGGACATGCCAGCACGTTCAATCACGCCGTGTAACACCTTGGCATAAGCCGTCAAAATGTTTACATCATGACAAGATAATGGATAATAGCCAAGGCAAGCATGACCTGTTGTTGCTCATCAATACGCGGTGTATTGAGAGACATCGATTACAGCACATCTATATAAAGATGTGTGTGAACGTCATTTAATCAAATAATTGCACTGAAACTTAAGTTATTTTAAGTTTACATGATAGCACTTAACTACCGAGATTGAACCCCATCTGTTTTGAGGAAAAAAGCATGTTAGTCATTCCCGCCATCGATCTGAAAGATGGTCAGTGTGTCCGTTTAAAACAAGGGCGAATGGAAGATGATACCGTTTTTTCAACTGATCCCGTGGCGATGGCAGGCCGTTGGGTGGATGCAGGCGCACAGCGTTTGCATTTGGTTGACTTAAACGGCGCTTTTGCAGGCCATCCGGTCAATGCGGGCGTGATTCATGACATTATGAAAGCTTACCCCGATTTGAGTGTACAAGTCGGCGGCGGTATTCGTGATGCGAACACTATCCAAGCGTATTTAGAAGCAGGCGTGGAATACGTCATTATCGGCACAAAAGCGGTCAAAGAGCCGCAGTTTGTCGCCGAAATGTGTGCCGCCTTTCCTAATCATGTCATTGTCGGTTTAGATGCCAAAGACGGACAAGTGGCGATAGAAGGCTGGGCGACACTGTCCGAATATAATGTCACCGATTTAGCCAAACGCTTCGAGCAAGACGGCGTGGTGTCCATTATTTACACCGACATCAGCCGCGACGGCATGATGCAAGGCGTTAACGTGGAAGCCACCGCGAATTTAGCACGCGCCATCAGCATTCCTGTCGTCGCATCCGGCGGCATTACCAATATGAACGACATTGAAGCCTTATGCAAAGTGGCAGACGCGGGCATTATTGGCGCGATTACCGGTCGGGCGATTTATGAAGGCACGTTAGATTTCGCACAAGCGCAACAATACGCCTCACAGTTTGGGAGTTAAGGTTATGGGCTTAGCAAAGCGCATTATCCCTTGTTTAGATGTCGATGCAGGCCGCGTGGTGAAAGGCGTGCAATTCGTCGATATTCGAGACGCGGGCGATCCGGTTGAAGTGGCGCGTCGTTACGATGAACAAGGCGCGGACGAAATCACTTTTTTAGACATCACTGCCAGTTCTGATAACCGCGATACCATCGTGCATGTGGTGGAAGCAGTCGCCAGCGAGGTGTTTATTCCGCTCACCGTTGGCGGCGGCATTCGTCAGTTAAGCGATATTCGTCGCATGTTAAATGCAGGCGCGGATAAGGTGAGTATTAATACTGCGGCGGTACATAACCCTGATTTTGTGCGCGAAGCCAGCGATCACTTTGGTTCACAGTGCATTGTGGTGGCGATTGATGCGCGTCAAGTCGGCACTGATCCAAACCGTTGGGAAGTGTTCACACATGGCGGACGCAAAGGCACTGGCTTAGATGCCGTAGAATGGGCGCGTAAAATGGTGGCCTATGGCGCGGGCGAAATTCTGCTCACCAGCATGGACAGAGACGGCACTAAAAACGGTTTTGATTTGGCCTTAACACGGGCGATTAGCGAAGCGGTAGAAGTGCCAGTGATTGCCTCCGGTGGCGTGGGCAATTTGGAGCATTTAGCCGATGGCGTGTTATCGGGTAAAGCTGATGCGGTGCTGGCGGCGAGTATTTTCCATTTTGGTGAATATACGATTGAGCAGGCTAAGCAGCATATGCAGAGTCGTGGCATTGAAGTGCGGTTGTAAGTTGTACGGAAGAGTACATTAATCTCAGTAAATGATGGGCTTTCTTGCGTTAGCCCATCCTTACTGATATTCACCGTCTTTATTTAGATTTAGACGGTTGTATTTTAAAGCAACTTTAATAGTCTATTTTTATAGTACTATTTTGCGCAACTTTATCAAACACAATGGTTTTAGAGTATTTTTTATAGGTGCTTGTATCCTCAATAGAAACTAAATATAAACCAGGATAAGGAACAGAAATCGTTTTTGTTCCACCATCAGAGCTTACATTAAAGTTTGCTATATCACTAAAGTCAGCACCTTTAGGATCAAAACGATAAATTGAAATATCAGAAATTTTCTGATTAGTTGCAGGAACAGTGATAAAATATCCATAATAGTCATAAAGTATTAATGGTGTCACATTTACCTTAAGACTCCGTCCTGACTCAAACATACAGCTAGGACAGGCATGTTTGAATGTTAATGTTATTTCAAAGTCTCCAAATTCTGCAAGAGCACTAAAATGCGTGTTATAAAGAGTAAAAACTTTTTTTACTCCATCAGCAAGTTGATTCGATTTCCATACAGAACGTGAATTAAATACAACTTCTAATGTTTTTGAAATAAACATTAAATCAATTTGGCGATCATCTAAACCCTGTTCATTTGAAAGTGTACTATAGTTGTAATCATACCAAGATAGGGCATCATCTAGTGATGATTCATTATTTGTTACATCAGATCGCTTTTTAAAAATGTTATAACGCTTAACAAGTT
>QKBZ01000157.1 GCA_003245895.1 Beggiatoa sp. | reverse complement strand
AATTTAACATAATAAATGTTAAAGCTTAGCCTTTGCTAAAAATAATACTGTTTTTCAATGAGATATTTTGTTTATTGCAAAATGGTAGGCGTTACGCAGTTGGGATGAGAATAGTTGTAGGTCGTATAAGCATAGCATCATATCGGCGGATGGCGGCTCGCGCCTTATCCGCCCTACAAAAAAGCTAAACAAAGCGCTTTGTTCCTCAAACCAATAACGTCTTCGCCACCTCCCCCGCCTGTTCTTCCGCCAATTTTGGCACTAAATACCCCGACAAATTCGCCTGCATCTGTTGATACAACGCCAACGCCTCAGCCCTAGGCACTGCAAAATGCGCCGCGCCGCTGACTTTATCCAATAAATGTAAATAATACGGCAACACGCCACCTTTAAATAAGGCTTTTGATAATGCCATTTGCGCGGCTAAATTATCGTTAACACCGCGTAACAACACAGCTTGATTTAATAACGGTGCATTTAAGCACTTTAAAGCTGCAAGCGCGTTATACACCTCCGCGTTAAACTCGTTCGCATGATTAGCATGCAGCACGACCACTACTTGCAAGCGTGTGCGCTGCATCCAGCTCAATAAAGCATCATTCACGCGCATCGGTAACACTACCGGCAAGCGGGTGTGAATGCGTAAGCGTTGTAAATGGGGAATATCTGCCAATTGTTGTACGAGACTTTCTAACTTGTGATCCGGCAAAACTAACGGATCGCCACCGCTTAAAATCACTTCCTCGATACTGTCATCTTGCGCAATTGCGGCTAACACTTCAGCCCAATGTTGACCGGTCGGCGTGGCCTCGCCGTAGGGAAAATGGCGGCGGAAACAATAGCGGCAATGAATGGCGCAAGCCCCTGTTGTGACTAATAACACACGACTCCGGTATTTATGCAGCAATCCCGAGGCAATCATGGCCTGTTCCTCTGCTAAAGGATCAGTCACATAACCCGCTACGTTTTGCAATTCCTCGCCTAACGGCAATACTTGCCGCAATAAGGGATCATCGGGGTTGCCACGTTGTATGCGCTCACAATAACTGTGCGTGACTTTTAGACCAAATTGCTGCGCCGCTCGCTCCGCAGCCGGTAATAACGCTTTTGGCAGGTCTAATAATTGCCACAACACTTGTGGGCTATGAATGGCGTTTGCCAATGCCTGTTGCCAAGTGGGAGACGTGGATTGCATAGGAGAAGAAGGAAGCGGCATGAAACTAAACCTGTCAAAAAGCGAGTATGATTGATTTGGTCGGTTATTTTACCGCTTTAGCGATACACTGTTATAATCTTGTTCCATCATATCTAATCAATAACAGGCTCCCACATGGTAAGCTCTCAACGTGTCACCCTACAGTAGGAGTGTTTGCTATGCGTTATCGTTTAATTACGACCTTATTACCAACGGATCACCTAGAAGCCAATTTACACCACACTTTTGAAAGAACCATCAATGACTTGCTAGACAAGGGCTGGCAATTACACGGTCAAGTGGCGGTGTCGTATCATGGTGACTCGGTGTGTTATGCCCAAAATATGGTTTTACCTGACGACAAACAGGCGTAATGTGACGCTAATTCTCTGCTTTTAACCCGTACTAGAAAGGAATTTTTGTGAGTGATTTTGAAGGTCAAATTTGGGCGGTGCAAGACAACGACAATTTAAACTTTGTCTGCACCACCAAACGCGTGAAAAATAAACTACAGGTATTAACCGAGAAAGGACGGGATCAAAAGCTCTCAGAGGACAAGTTGTTATGGCAGCACCCGCGCCGTGCCAACACGCCAGAGGAATGGTCAGCCGCCGTCAGCGAAATTTATAACAGCATCAACCGCATCCGTTCTGCGGTGGACATCCGTTTGCTGTGGGAAAGCGCGTTAGAGCTTGAAGTGTCCGCAATGGATGATTTAGCTGATTTATATTTTGGCGGCGAAATTAGCACCGAACATTTAGCAGCAATTTGGCTGATATTGGCGGATGACCGCTTATTTTTCAAACGCAAAGCCCAAGCATGGGAGCCGCGCAGTGCTGAGCAGGTGAACGAGTTAAAACTGCAACGCGACCGCGAGCAAGCCCGCGCTAAAGAAAAAGCTTTGGCGAACGACTGGTTGCAGCAAGCAACGCGGGCGGAAAAAGTCAGCTTGCCAGAAGAATTAACCGAATTTGCTAACCGCTTAGATGGTTGGTTGATTCGTGGCGACCAAGATAAAGGGGTGGAAGAATTAGTCGGCAAAATCGCGGAAAATACTAAGCAGTCAGCGCGTGAATTGGTGTTTGATTTACTGCAAAAATTAAATCGCTTGCCTGCTGATGCTGACCGCGATGTGATGTTAGCCGGTTTAAAACCTGAGTTTTCCGCGCCAGTGCAAGAAGCAGCGGCTGCCATCGAGCTTTGGCAACCGAGCGCAGAACAGACCGTTACCGAATTATTATTTAGTATTGACGATGAAGACACCCGCGAGGTGGACGACGCGCTAGGCATTCAACGCGAGGGCGATCAATGGGTGTTAAGCATTGCTATTGCTGACCCTGCCACTTTGATTCACAGCGGCGATACCATTGACCGCGAGGCGATGCGTCGCGGCACAACGGTATATTTGCCAACGCAAACCGTGTTAATGATTCCTGAACGTGTGTCGTGTGATTTAGCCAGTTTAAATGAAAACGTGGTGCGCTCGTCCATCGTGGTGCGAGTGTGGATCGATGACGCGGGCAATATTGCCGATAGCAAAATTAGCCGCGAGCCGATTACCGTAAAACGCCGTTTGCATTATGTGGATGCGGATCAAGTGTTGCGCCAAGCGGGCGAGATTCCTGCCGATTTAGCCGCATTTGCTGAGCCTTTGCAGCAGTTATCCCATATTGCGCAACAACGCCAAGCGCAACGGGTGGCAGAGGGCGCGTTTAATCTGCAACGGCCTGAATACAAAATCAGCATCGATGGCGATGAGATTAACGTCAGCGTGTTAGACCGTGAATCGCCTAGCCGCTTATTAGTGGCAGAGATGATGATTTTGGCTAACCATGTCGCGGCACGTTATGCCTATTTGCATCAAGTGCCGTTGATTTATCGCACACAAGACCCGCCTGCTGAACCGATTACGCCGGAAATGTTGGCTGATCCGTTGGGTTTTTATAAAGTGCGCAAGTTGTTAAAACCGTCCTCTTTGTCTTTGCATGCCGGTGGTCACAGTGGTTTAGGTTTATCTGTGTATACACAGTTAAGCTCACCTTTGCGCCGCTTTGCCGATTTAGTGATGCAACGCCAATTACTCGCACATTTGTTGGGCGAGGAGTTGCCGTATGATCAAGAGGAATTGTTTAAAGTGTTAGCCACCGCTGACCGGACTGCGCGTGAAGCAAAACAGGCGGAGAATGAAGCCAAACGCCGTTGGTTTGTCGAGTATTTAAACCGTTACTGGCAAAACAAGCCGATGGAAATTTTAATGCTGGACAGCGTGAAAGGCGGTTATAAAGTCGAATTACGTCCTTGGGGCGTGGAAGCGTTCTTAGGCGTAAATGGCCCTGCGCCGGAGTTGGGCAGCACGGCAACGGCGTTGTTGGATAAGGCGAAGGTTAAGACGGGGCAGATTCGGTTGAAGTTGGCACCGAGTGCTTGATTTAGAATTGTGCGTTGTAGGATGGGCTGACGAAGGAAGCCCATCCTACGGGTTAAAAGGTCAATTCTGAAGTAACAATCGGAGGGTGCAGATATGCCAAACGTATTTACCGGAAAAATCGTGATTCCAAGTGGCAAAATGGATGAATATCTTCAAGCATTAAAAGAGTTTGAAGACGCAAGACAGCCATTTAGAGACTATCTTGAAAATTTGGGGGCTGAGTTTACCGAATATCTTCTTGAAAAATATACGCACAAAACGGCTCATAAGCATACTTTTATTATTGAAATGTTTATAGAGTTTTTATGTGCTCATACCGATGTTGAAAATTTAGAAGAAGTCACTAAAGGGATGGCAAACTCTCACTTTAGGAAATGGTATCATCGGAAAGTTGTGGATTATGCGACAGATAATGAGCTTAAAGTGGCTGTGAAAAAGTTTTTTCTGTTTTTGAACTCCGAGAAGAACATCAAGAATGAGCAAGCATTATCTGGCTTAAAATAGCTTAAAGCAGACCGAGTAGTGGAATGGTGGGCTGTTAATTCTTTCTCGTTCCCAAATGCCGAGGCTGTAAAAGAACTCCATTTTTGCACTGTTTGACAACGAAGAATCAATGACTTACAAGCGAAAAATAAGCGTTTTTGCCAGTTCTTTTACAGCCTCGCCATTTGGGAATTCAGTCGTGACGTGCTATGTCACGAGTGAAATATTTAATGTGTAATTGTAGTCATCCGAAATGATGGGTTTCGGCGCGAGATAGTTTTGTGGCTAAAACAGAATTATGGGCGCGCCTCTACCCATCCTACGCGAGCTTGCTCCCACGCAAGGCGCGTGGGAGCTAGAAAAAAATGATGTAGGGTGTGCGAAACGCCGCCACAAGCTTTATTTTTGCCGCGATGTTTATCGGCATTTTGCCCACCGATTACCGTGGCGGTGGGATGATGGGCAAAATGTCGCGTTGAATGTCGTGGGGAAAGCGCATTGCGGCGACATTTCGCACACCCTACATGACTTACCACGATGTTTTATATAATTTTTGCTAGTTATGTTTTTTTACCTTTACCTAGCTCTATCTTTTCAATTTGAAAAATTGAAATATCGACAGGTTCTTTATGTCCAGCTTTAAACATTCTGATAAATCCATCAGGATTACCTTCTGTATGCTGAAGAAAATGATCACTTTCATCATACAAGCTAAGTTTTAACGGCATGCCTATTTTAAACAATGCCTTGATTAAAAAAATAAATTTCTGTCTTATTATTTTTATTTTTGTAGATTTTAATTTGTTAAAATCTACTTTATTAGGCTTTTTATAAATACTAATATCACTTCTAATAATATCGCCAGTTATAATTTGTGTCCCATACAAATAAACTTTATCCCAAGTTTGCAAACCGTCTATTATTTTAATAAGTTCATTAAAATCTTTGCCCCCAACTCTTGAAAATATTCCATCGATCAGTTTTGCTGCTGTTTCTGTGTCTAATAATATAGTGATTACAGAGGAAAAAAAACGTTCATAAAACTTAGAGCCATTTTGTTTATCTAAATAAGCACTAAGTTGATTTGGAGTGATAACACTTTTACCATTAGAAATATTTGTATCCATTATTGATAAATTTTGGTTCATAAATATGACTTTACTATCAAAATCATTGGCTTTTAATGCAATGTTGTTTTTCTTTAGCAGAGTTCTTAATAAATCTTTCTTTATGTTATTTTTATTGACAGCACTTTCATGAAAAATTTTTTCACCATTACTTTTAACTTGAACCCATTTACCATCCTGTTCATACAGTTTTCCAGACCAATTTTTACATTCGATAACATAAATTTTGTTTTTAGTAACAACTATTAAATCAATTTCATTTTTATGATTTGTTATTGGATTTGGTATTCTTTTAGACGGAAAAGAATAACACCCTTTGAATTCGTAATGCGAGTCAACTAGTTTTCTTAGCATATCTTCAGCATCTCTGCCTGCTAATATTTCAGGAGATTCTGTAGTTTTTTCTATGTTAGATTTAATATATTTATACCAAACATCTACATG
>QKBZ01000258.1 GCA_003245895.1 Beggiatoa sp. | reverse complement strand
GTATTCCACCATAAAACTCTGTAAAAAACTAAGTAAAAACAGATTGTAAACTGCATGGTGGAATACGGCTTATGCCTATTCCACCCTACAAATATGCTTTACTTTGTGACGCAGGCGCACCGAAAAAATCAGCGTCCCTAGCTCTGTTTTTAAACCCCTAACATGGATTCAATTTCCTGCTGCCACTTTTTGCACCAGTTGAGGTTAAATGTGAAGCACTTTCTGTCTCGTTATTTCTGCCAATGGGTTTATTGGCTGCTATTAGTTAGCACACTACCCGTGAGCGCACAGGCGCAAGTTGCCAGTCCCGCCGATGATGCCTTACCCCCATTGCCAGAAATTAATCCTGAACAATCCTTATTATCTGCCTTGCCTAAAGTCAACGTCAGTCGTTTTTTATTAGAAGGCAATCAAGTCTTTACTGATGAAGAACTGCAAACGGTACTGGCCAAATATGAAGGACGTGCCATTACTGCTGAGGAGTTGCAAGAAGCGCGCAACGATTTAACCCGTTATTACATCGATCATGGGTATATCAACTCAGGTGCAATCATCCCCGATCAGCAAGTGCAAAATGGCGAAATCACCTTGCAAGTTATCGAAGGGCATTTGTCAGAAGTGAATGTGACCGGCAATGTGCGCTTACGCACGCCTTACATTTACAACCGCTTAAGCTTGCCGGAAGACGAAGCCTTAAATATCGATGTGTTGCAAGAAAAACTACAGCTTTTGCAGCAAAATCCCTTATTTCAGCGTATTAACGCCGAGTTAGGGCCGGGCATTCAATTAGGCGAAGGCATTTTAAATGTCAACGTCACTGAAACCCGCCCTTATCAAATCGGCCTGCACTTTAACAATCACCGCTCGCCGAATATCGGTGCATATCGCGCTGAGTTAGAGGGCTGGCATCGTAATTTAACCGGTTGGGGAGATCGACTGTATGCGCGTTATGGTTTGACTGAGGGTTTAGACGATTACGCGGTGGAATATGCAGTGCCGATTAACCGCCATGACACCACAGTCGCCTTTTATTTAGAGCGCAGTGATTCAGAAGTGATTGACGAGCCATTCAGTCAGTTAGATGTCGAAAGCCGCGCCGATACTTACGCACTCAGCTTAACTCATCCGTTATATCGCACGCAAAACCGCACCTTTAGCCTTGGTGCAAAATTAGAACGCCGCGAAAGCCAAACCTTTTTACTCGGTCGTCCTTATCCTTTCTCACCGGGGGTGGGTAGCGATGGCGTGAGCAAAATTACCGTTTTACGTTTGTCGCAAGACTGGTTAGACCGTAGCCGAACTCAAGTAATTGCCGCCCGCTCTAGTTTCAATATCGGGCTTGATGCCTTAGGTTCGACTATTAATGATGACGGTTCACCTGACAGCCAATTTTTTACATGGTTAGGTCAATTCCAATGGGTACGCCGCTTAAGCTTATTGGATAGCCAAGTGTTATTCCGCACTGATTTACAGTGGGCAAATCAAGATTTATTGCCGTTAGAAAAATTCTCGATTGGTGGGGCATCGACGGTGCGCGGTTATCGTGAGAATGAGTTAACCCGCGACAATGGTTTAATCGTGTCTTTAGAATGGCGGATTCCGCTCACTCAGTTACGCATTCCTAAAATCAGTAAAGAAACCGATGACGGCTTATTACAAATCGCGCCGTTTTTTGATTATGGTCGCGCATGGAACGCCGACAGCGACACGCCTTATCCTGATGACATCTCTAGTGTCGGTTTAGGTTTGCGCTGGGCACCAAGCCAAAGTATTTGGGGCGAGGTGTATTGGGGTAAAGCCTTGCGCAATTTACCGGCTGAAGAAGATGACGATTTACAGGATAAAGGCTGGCATTTTGAGGTGAATTTTCAGTATTAAACCTTGCCAGTCGTTATGCTTAAGCAAGCATTGTCAGTGTAGGGTGGAATAGCGCAGCGTATTCCACCATAAAGCTCTGCAAAAAAGCTAAGTAAAAACAGATAATAAGCTGCATGGTGGAATACGGCTTGCGCCTATTCCACCCTACACATTTTTTTACTCCCATAGAAACCTAGTTTCCCACCTTTTTATCCCGCCACTGCACGCTTGTCGTTTCAATTTTGTACTGTTCTGGACACTCGCGCTGTTTTTTGCTGTCATGTGTGCGCCGAATGTGAGCGTATAGTAAGTCGTTCATCATTAAGGCTTGTGAATCGGGTACAGTGAGTTGTATATGATGTTTGTCTACTCGCTGAAAGCCAGTGTATTGTGCGTTTAGGCGATCTAGCAACTGATCATCATCATCTTGAATAATCAATTGCTTATCAGGATCATCCGGTTCAGGAGGGTAAGTGTTATCACTAATGCCGGTAAACTCTACGTCATCCATACGCAGTAAGTTTATATTGATACGCTCAGGTTGCTTTTTTTGCTGTACTTGCATGTAACCACCATCAGTGCCAGCAATAATACGCAACACCTTTACACTCATCCCTTCTGGTTTCCAAGCTTTATTTGGCTGCTGTAAACGTCTGTAGAAAATCCTCACTTCTTGGTTTAACTGTTGCGCCATCAGCAAACAGCGTAAGCACGCTGAAGAAAGATTAGGCTTTAGTGGTGAAGTCAACCACGCTTGCCCCATTAACCAGCCAACAGCATCACGACTCGCAGAAGGTAATAAAAACAGACTCTTTTTCTGCTCCCCATACTGAATATCATCGCAAAACGCTGCATAACTGCTTAAATCTGCATGCAAAGTGCGGCGCGTTGGCAACTTCATGCCTGCTTCTGTTAACCAAGCCACATAATCTGCGAGTCGATACTCACCATAAGATTTGCGCCGTATATGTTGTTCCAAAACGATTAAGCGTTCTGTGCGTGGTGCTTCAAAAGGAGAATAAGGAAGGAGTTGCAACAACATCTAAAATTCATGCCCATAAAAAAGAGAAATTTATTTTTCTCATTATAGCCTGTCCCCTCTATTTTTCTCCTCAGACAAAAAATATACTACTGAGTATTACTCATCTGTGATACAGCGCAGTTGTTTTTCCTAGCTCCCACGCGCCTTGCGTGGGAGCAAGTCCTGACGCGCCTGCGTCACGAATTCATCAGCCCCCGTATCCAACACTCGGCGCAGGCGCGCCGCTACGGGTTCCCACGCAAAGCGAGGCTGTAAAAGAACTGGCAAAAACGTCCATTTTTCGCTTGTAAGTCATTGATTCTTCGTTGTCAAACAGTGCAAAAATGGAGTTCTTTTACAGCCTCAAAGCGCGTGGGAACTAGAAAACTCGTTTCAGTTTCCACCAAAGGAGTAGTTAAACCGTGAACGCCATTCGCCTATACATCGACATCCCCCACGACTACCGCCACGCCGTCATCCAACACCGCGACAGCGTTGCCAACGTGCTAACCACCGCCATGCGCAAACACGGCTGGCAACCGACGAAAAATCAGCCCGCCCGCTGGGGCTTCGGTGTCATCACCAAACCGATCAACCCACAAAACCCCAACCTAAAACAACGCTTTTACCGCTTACAACGCATCATCCTAGGCAGCAGCGATCCCGAAATCGCCAACGCCATCGCCCAAATCACGCCGGATGATTTAATCGAAGAAACGCAAACCGAAGGCGCAGGCTTAGACCTCAGCATGGCGAAGTTGTACCAAGCCACAGACTGGCAAGACACTGAAGCAGCAAGCTTTTATTGCATCTCACCGATACGAGTCTCTGACCCAGAACAAGGCATTCAGAACTATTTACAAACTGACCCACGTTTTACCCAACTGCTCAACCGCACCATGCAAACCCGTTTTAAACGCCCGTTTGACCTACGTTTCACCCCTGACAACTTATATGCCCGCATGCACGGCGGCGACATTGCTGCCAGCATGGCGGTCAAAATGAACCAAGACCAACCCGTTGTTTTACAAGGCATCCTTGTCCCTTTCACCTTAACCGGATCGGCTGAAGATTTACGCGATGCGTGGTTTTCCGGCTTAGGTCGCAGCAGTGCGAGAGGCTTTGGCTGTATGGAGTTAGCGCAATGAGTATGAGCGAATTATTAGACTTGTGTTTAGAACCTGATGGCTTATTTGTTTCCGCATTTCAGCCATTAAAAGACAGCTTAGATAAACACACGCAAAAACTGCATAATCAAACACCTACTGCATATTCACCGTGGTTAGAGCATGCAGGAAAAGGCGGTGATAAAGTTGACTACATCGACTTTTATGATCAGTCGCTGTACGGGCATTGCATGGACGTGGCGGTGATTGCCTTCATGCTGTTTATTCACAGTTGGGAGGCCAAAAAATTTCCCCATCCCACTGAAGCTAGACAGTTTTTGCCGCCACTTTCAGAACGACCTGAGCAGCAAGCGGAAATCATCGAACTGGCGACGGCTTGCGTTAGAAAATTATTAGTGTTGGCGTTTTCTCACGATGCCGATAAATACTGTCAGCGTGGCACATCCGGCGCACCGCAATTAGAGGAAGTTGAAACGCTTTTTAATGATTTAAATATCAAAGACTGGGAGCCTGAGTTAACACCAGAAACGGTTTTAACTTTGGTATTAGCAGTTGAAGAACGCGGCGAACCGGCAAGCATTACCGCTTTATTAGAGCAACAAGAACAAGGTAATGATATTCCTAAATATCTACAAACCTTGTCTCAATTTGTACGCGCAGGCGATAAATTATGCTCAAAAGGCGCAGTCGAGGGCGGTAGCTCAGCGCAATTAGTGGAAGCTTATAACCAGCATTTTTTAACAAGCTTTCATCACTCGTGGGGCGTACCTAATCAGCCTTTAAAACTGCTGACTTTTCGTTATGACCCTGTGGTTTTATTCGAGTTACAGAAAGCCTTTCAAACCAGTTTTTATAGAAATGCTGTTTTTCCTTTGGTGATGCAAATTAAAGGACATCAGTTTTTTGTCAGTGTGCCGGAGCATTATGATCTTAAGTCTGTATTTAGCGAGTTATTAAATACACTTTCTGATGTTAAAACAGATTTAAAACGCAATGCTACAAACGGCGAAATTACCTTATTTGGTATCAATGATGCTGAAGCATTGATTGAGCTAATAACCGAAAAATTAGAGTTTAGAGCTTTAGCCATTCATAGCGATGACTGGGCGCAAACTGAAACCTATGTCAAAGCATGGGCAGCAGATGCAGGAGCGGATCATCATGCAAAAGCAGAAATCGGTAAATTGTTATTAGCCATCACCAGTACCAATATTTCTGACAAATTAAAATATGCGCTTTCTATTGCCGTTGCCTTAAGAGCAGATGCAAAAGGTAAATTATTTGAGCAGCGTTTACAGCGTTTAAAAAGCCTATTAACGCCTTCAGATGCTTTTGCTTCACTTGACGAAAGCACGTTAAAAAAAGATACATTACAAACACTTTATGCTATGCAAGCCGCTTCACAGCTTGAAGATGATGAACAATTAAACGAGTGGATAACAAGCATTTATGGCGATTTTTCCAGCGAAGGATCAGCCGATGAAGGCGCGGCAGAAATTGTTAACCAACTCAAATTACAATGCGGTTTAGGCCAAGTTAAAGCACAACGCTCAAGCTATCAAGCCAATACTAAAGGCGGCACTTGCTTATTATGTGGCACGCCAACTGATAACCAAATTGAAAGCGGTAAAATGAAATTAGCAGGCGTTAAAAGTTCCGCCTTTAATAACCGCATTGGACACCGTAAAA
>QKBZ01000321.1 GCA_003245895.1 Beggiatoa sp. | reverse complement strand
GTGTTAAACGGGTAAATTTACCAAACAGTTTGCTTAAGTCTTCAGGGCTTAAACCGGCACCTTGGTCTTGTACCTCACAGCGAATCGTGGTGTCTAAAATCGAGTATAAGCGAATAAATACGTTGCTGTTTTGTGGAGAATATTTAATCGCATTGGAAACCACATTGTCTAAAATTTGTGAGGCAATGCGACGATCCACATAGGCAGTGCAAGTGCGGTTGATTGGATTAAAGTGCACTTTAATTTCTTTGTTTTGCGCTGCCACCGCGTAGTTTTTCACCAACGAATCAACAATTGGGATTAAGTTAGTGCGTGATAACTGCATGTTGATATTACCAGACTCGATAGCATTCACATCTAATAAGTTGGTAATTAAATCAAACATTTGTCGAGAAGCCGCTTCAATTAACTCCGCATTTTCTACAATTTCCGCTTCGGTTAAAGTGGAGATAGACTCTTGAATATACTCAGCTAAACCACGAATAGCTGCCAATGGATTTTTTAAATCGTGCGCGGCAATGCCTAAAAATTCATTTTTCTCTTGGTTTAAATGAATTAAGGCTTGGTTTTTCATTTCAATTTCTTGGTTATAGCGCAAGGCGACGTTTTTCGCTTCTTGCTCTTGTACCAAGCGCAGGCGATCACTTTCCGCTTGTTTACGTTCCCGAATATCTTGGAAGGTGACGATCACGTATTTAACTTGCTGTTGCTCGTTAAAAATCGGCATGCCGCGTGTTTCTATCGGCACAATCGTTTTATCAGGACGATGCACTTCAATATCATCAATAATCTTGCTTTCACCTCTTAAGGCCGCCACTGAAGTCAATTCTTCATTAGGGTATAAGGTGTTAGTACCCGCCTGATAAAAGTGATAGAAACTGGATAAATTAGGCATGTCATACACGGCATCGCTTGAATCAACAACGGCATGTAAACCTAAAATATTCATCGCGGTTGGGTTCATGTAATGTAATGAACCATCCGAATTGAGCACGGCAATACCTAACGGAATGGCATCTAAAAATTGACCTAAGCGCTGCTCATTAGCCTGTGCTGTTTTCACAGCTTGTTCTTTTAACTTATCAATCTCGCGTAATTTCTGGTTATACGCCCGCGATTTTTGTAATTTACGCTGTTGATCGATAAAGAACCAAGCGAAGATTAAAATATATAAACTATAAGCCCACGTGGTATTCCACCACGGTGGCAGAATTTCAATCTGTAAACTCGCCCCTTGTTCATTCCAAACACCGTCATTGTTGCTGGCTTTGACACGGAATTGGTATTCGCCTGCGGGTAAATTGGTGTAAATGGCAAAGCGTTGCCGACTGTTCACCGTGACCCAATCTTTATCGAAACCGACCAATTGATAGGCATATTGGTTTTTATTGGGCTTTACAAAATCTAAGGCCGCGAAATGAATAGAAAAGACGTTATCTAAATGGGTAAAGGTAAGTTTGTCAGTATAGTCAATCTGTTGCTTTAACAGGGATTCTTTACCAATTTTGACAGGTTTATTGAATAGTTTAAGATTAGTAAACACAACATTGGGTTTATGCGGGTTTTCTTGCAACAGTTCTGGTGTGAAGCGGTTAAAACCGTTTGCCCCCCCAATGTATAACTCGCCTGACTTCGCTGCCAAAATAGCCCCAAAGATAAAATCATTATCTTGCAAGCCATCATCGGCGGTGTAATTACGCACTGCGAAAGTATCTGGATTTAAACGGGTTAGACCGCGTGTTGTGGTGATCCACAAATAACCTTGGTTATCTTGCATAATGCCGTAAATGATATTACCGGCAATACCTGTAGATTCTTGTGAAAAATGCTGAAAACTCTCTGTTTCAGGATTGAATAAGTTTAAACCATCGCCAGAAGTACCTACCCACAAGCGTTGTTGTTGGTCTTCATAGAGGTATGCGATGTTACTGCCACTAATACTGCTAGGGTTATTGGGGTCATGGTAATAGCGGGTAAATTGCTCAGTGTTAGGATCAAAACGATTTAAACCATTTTCAGTTGCTAACCACAGCATGCCTTGATGATCAAAAATCATCCAGAAAATACCGTCGTTGCTTAAACTATTCTCATCATTTACCTGATATTGATAATGTTTAAATTGTTTTTTCACTGGATCGTAACGGTTAAGGCCACTGTCTATCGTACCAATCCAAACATTTTTATCCTGATCTAGCACAATACTGGTGATAGAAGAACTGCTTAAACTATTCGCTTTTTTCGCATCTGGTACAAAATGGGTAAATTTGCCTGTTTTGGTATCAAAACGACTAACCCCTTCCCATGTGGCAACCCATAGAACGCCCTCACCATCACCGACTACAGCATAAGTATCATTACTGATTAAGCTATTGGGATCATTAAGGTCTTTTTGATAACAGTTGAATGTCGTATCTTCTGGATTAAATTGACAAATGCCACCACCTTCTGTGGCTACCCAAATCATACCGGCTTCATCTTCATAGAAATAATAAATGCTGTTATCGCTTAAACCATTTTGTTTGCCTGAAATAAAATAATAATGTTCAAACTTATAGAAGCTGCTTAATTTATTGATACCGCCACCCCACGTCGGTATCCATAAATTACGCTGCTGATCCATCAACAAAGCTCTTGGATAGTCGTTATTCAAACTATAGGGGTCGGCACTGTTGGCAACAAAGTTTTTGATGTTTTGAGTGTCAGGATAATAATGCAATAACGCATAACCGCCGCCCTCACAGGCCAACCATAAGGAGCCATCCTCTGCCAATGCGATGTCATAAATAACCACATCTAGCAAATGAAACTTGGGATTGCCGGTGTTTAAATCTAATTGTACTAAACCGCCTTCAGTGGCAATCCATAATTGCTGATTGACATCTTCGCGTAGGGCAAAAACGGTATCATTAGGCAATTTATGCTCTGCTGGCGCTGCATTTTGTGAGTAATGCACAAATTGTTGCGTATGAGGATTAAAACGATTTAAACCACTGCCAACCGTGGCAAACCATAAAAAACCTTGGCTATCTTCAAAAATGCTATTAGCACCTGAGGAGGCATCACCACTCAAACTGTTCTCATCATCTGCTTGATATTGGTAACGGGTAAAAGTTTGCGTTGTAGGGTCAAAGAGATTAATCCCTTGGCTGACGGTACTAATCCATAACTTCTGTCGGCTGTCCACGAACACACTTTGCAAAGCATCTTCGCTTAAACTATTGGCTTGCTCTGGGTTGTGAAAATAATGGGTAAAACGCTCTGTTTTAGGATCAAATTGATTTAAACCATAATCAGTTGTGATCCACAGATAACCGTCTGCATCTTCTGCAATACCATGCGCAAAGTTATTGCTAATGCTATAAGGGTTATCATTATCACGGCGATAAATGGTGAAATCATAGCCATCATATTTGTTTAAACCATCTTGGGTGCAAAACCATAAAAAACCTTGGCTGTCTTGGAACGCACAGAGCACGACGGAGTGAGATAAGCCGTTGGCAACGGAAATATGCTCAAATTTGTGATTCTGCGCATGGCCAGCCGCAGGATACAATAAGGCGAGTAAAATAATATGAAGGATGATGGCTTTAAACATGACAGTTTCCATGCTTTAATTTTCCGCTTTGTATTAACTCGGCATCGGGACAGTGTTGGCGGAAGCAGAATTTTTTTAAATTATTGTCTTAATTAGCCTATTCCGGCTTGAGCAGATGCCACATATAACGAGTAATAATTATGTTGTCTCGTTTCTCTCGCTAAAATGTACTATTTTTAGTTACATGCAATAAGTGAACATTCTATTTTTAAAACTTCTAGCCCGTCAAGATTGTAATATAAAATATACTGTATTTAAGCAAAGCGATAAACTCTTAAAACCCAGTACAATCAACATAATACAGTTGAAATTCATCTCATTGCATAAATTGTTAGTAATACCGAACCGGTTTTATTTATTTTCGTCTTTTAATTCCATTGTGAAATCATTTTTTTTAATCAAAATTTAACATAACTTAACGTAATCAATCTGTCATTTCTTCATCTCAAGCTGGCCAGTATTTGTCCCTGTGCGACTATCCTTTGCGCTAAAATCAATTTGTAACAGGTTGTAATGATTGAAATAATATTGAATCATCAGTTGCATAAGTAGTTTCTCGTTCCTACCATTTTGGTCTACTGCGATTAAGTTAAGCGTTGTCATGGTCTTGTAGGGCGGATAAGGCGATAGCCGTCATCCGCCGTAAGTCGCTTGGTTCAGGCTTCAACCGCGTTATGTCGGATGACGGCTAACGCCTTATCCGACCTACATGTGCTTAACTTAATCACAGTGACCAATGCTTATTCTGCGTAGCGTGCCTCTTCTGCATAATATTCATCAAACCCTACACAAGTGCGCAATGTCGCGAAATCCAACATGGCACTAGGTGTTTTACCTGCGCGTAACGCTTGTAAACTTTGCTGCATGGCAAAGATTGCACTGCTTAATAAGGTCAGCGGATAGACAGCAATTTTATAACCTAAATTTGTCAATTCGTCGGGCGGTAAGACAGGTGTTTTGCCACCTTCAATCATATTGGCCATCTTAGGCCCAGACACGGTTTCACAATATAAGCGCATTTCTTCTACCGATTGTGGCGCTTCAACAAAACTAATATCCGCCCCCAAAGCCATAAACTGCTCTGCCCGTGCCAAAGCTTCATCTAGCCCATGTGTTGCCCGCGCATCCGTACGCGCCATGATTAAAATATCGGCACCGGCTTCGCGTGCATCAACCGCCGCTTGAATACGGGCAAACGCTTCTGATCGAGACACCACTTGTTTACCTTGCGTATGTCCGCAGCGTTTAGGCCAGCATTGATCCTCTAACATCACACACGCAAAACCGGCTTGGGCATAGCCACGTACAGTACGTTTCACATTTAAGGCATTACCATACCCCGTATCGCCATCCCCTAATACAGGAATAGACACCGTACTACAGATATTTTGCCCCTGCTCTAGCATTTCGTGATAAGAAATTAACCCCGTATCCGGCAAGCCTAAGCGTGCCGCCGAGACACCAAAGCCACTCATGAACACTGCTTCAAACCCTGCTTGCTGTACTAGACGCGCAGATAAAGCATCAAAACACGCAGGCATCATCAAAAGCTCAGGCCGAGCCAATAAGTTGCGTAACTGTGCTGCGGCTGATTGTGTTGTCATGAAGAAAACTCCTGTAAAAGCTAATCGTCAAATTAAGGAAATACTGGCAGTTATCGTGCCAAAAACGAAGTAAGTGAATGCTAATTCACCTGTTTTATTTAGGGTTTATGGCTAATTAAAAATATTAATAACCTGTTTTACATAAACTATATATGCTCATAATTCTAAAAACGAAAACAGAAATAACATCTTGATAAGAAAGATATAACTTGTTAATTTTATGGGTAATAAAAATTTTATGCGTCTTAAAAAGGTGGTATTGATTAAATAAAATAGGGCTTTAATTATGTATGACAGCACCAATGATGCTAAATTAAAAATAAAGTCGAATCGGTTTTACAGAGATAACATTACAGTTAAAAACAGAATAGAATGAGCTTATCGAAGTAACACTTAGCACGGGGGGCAGGTATTACTTCCATAGCGAAAACTGCATGTGCTTCAGTTTTATCACTCAATCACAGGCTAAACCAGCAGACTTGCTATCAATCAACC
>QKBZ01000439.1 GCA_003245895.1 Beggiatoa sp. | reverse complement strand
ATTGCAGGTGAGCCTTTATTTATTCCGACTGCGGTTGAGATTAAATAACGAGCTGCGTTGTAGGGTGGAATAGGCGCAAGCCGTATTCCACCATGAACCCTGCGATCTGTCTATAAACTAATGATTTGCAGAGTGTTATGGTGGAATACGCTATTCCACCCTACATCCAAGCAAGTTTGTGGTATCACACCTATGGAAAACTTAAGCCAAGCGGCTTTAGATGCCTTAGTTTTATTATTATCTGGCGATGCAGCGTTGTGGACGATCATTTGGACATCGGTCAAAGTGTCCACCTCTGCCATGTTGATTGCTACGCCAGTTGCCTTATTACTCGCCTTTATCTTGGCTTTTACCCGTTTTCCGCTACGACGTGCCTTAATTTCATTATTTAACGTATTGCTGGCTTTTCCTGCCGTGGTAGTCGGTTTACTAATTTATATGACTTTATCTCGACAAGGCCCTTTAGGCGAATTTCGCTTGCTGTTTACCCAAACCGCAATGGTGATCGCACAAATCGCGCTTAGTTTTCCCATTTTGGTGGCGATGGCACATGCCGCTTTTCAAGCAGCGGATCGGCGTGCATGGGAAACCGCGATTACTTTGGGCGCAACGCCTTGGCGCGCTTTGGGCACGCTGATGTATGAAATTCGATTTGGTTTACTTGCCAGTGTGATTGCGGCCTTTAGTCGCATTATTGCCGAAGTGGGCAGCGCGATGATGGTCGGGGGCAATATTTTAGATTACACCCGCAACATCACCACCGCGATTGCTTTAGAAACTAGTAAAGGTATGTTTGCGCAAGGCATTGCTTTAGGCATGGTGTTGTTATTAATTGCCTTAGTGTTAAACGGCAGTTTGAGTTTATTACAAGGGCGTGGACAGGTGGGGAGTTGATATGAGCAATTTATTTAGCGTGCAGCAAGTACGCATGCGTTATGAAGGCCGCGTAGTGCTGGATATTCCAGAATTAACAATACCCAGCCAAGGCTGCACTTTATTACAAGGCCGCAATGGCAGCGGCAAAACCACCTTGTTAAAAATCCTCGCCGGACTTAGCTCCCCACAACATTATCGCTTAATCCTGCCTGATCACAGCCCATTGCACAAAGCGGCGGCACGGCGTTGGCTGCGGCAAAACGTGGTGTATTTACATCAGCAGCCGTATTTATTTGATGCAACCGTATTCGACAACGTGGCCTATGGGCTGCGCTGTCAAAAACGTAAACGCGATGAAATTCAACATATTGTTGATGAAGCCTTGGCGTGGGCAGAGTTAAGCCATTTAAGCCAACGTCATGCACAATGTTTATCCGGTGGTGAGCGGCAGCGCGTGGCTTTAACGCGGGCGCGAGTGTTATCGCCTCGCTTATTGTTATTAGACGAGCCGACCGCCAGTATGGATAAAGAAGCTCGCGAGCAGACTTACTTCCTACTGCGTCGCTTGCAACATGAAAACCTGAGTATTATTCTCACCAGTCATGAATTGCACGAAGACAGCCATTTAGGGCAACAACGCTGGTTTTTAGAAAATGGCGTGTTATCTAGCCACAGTTTAGAGGCCAACGCCGTATCGCTTCCCGCTCAGCCATCTGCTTCTGACCTAACGTACAATATCCAATGAATGTGACTACTCAACTCACTGCCGTTATTTTAGCCGGTGGTGAAGCTCGCCGCATGGGCGGGCAAGATAAAGGTTTGATTGAAGTCAACGGACGTGCGATGGTGTGTTATGTCGCTAACGCCTTGCGCCCGCATGTGATGCAATTATTCATCAGTGCTAATCGCAATCAAGCGCAATATGCCGAGTTAACGCAAGCCCCGATTGTCTCTGATCAAGCCGGTTTAACTGAATTCGCCAACCGTTTTGAAGGCCCTTTAGCGGGCATGTTGGCAGGTTTAAGCGTGGCACACACGGACTATGTGTTATTTGTGCCTTGTGACTCGCCATTGATTTCGGGGGAATTGGTGCAGCGTTTATGGCAAGCCTTGCAAGCAGAGTCAGCGGAAATCAGCGTGGCAACTGATGGCAAACGCTTACAACCGGTGTTTGCTTTGATAAAACGCAGTTTACAGCCTAGCTTATTGCAGTTTTTGCAGCGCGGAGATCGCAAAATTGATTTATGGTTTGCACAACATCGCATGGCGCAAGTTGACTGCTCAGATCACGCCGAATTTTTCTTAAATATCAATACGCCTGAAGAACGGCAGGCGTTAGAACAACAATTACAACTCGCTTAAAGATTGCTCATGTCTCACTCTGCTGATATTCCTGTGTTGGGATTTGCTGCCTATAGCGGCACCGGCAAAACCACCTTATTGTTAAAAATCCTGCCTTTGTTAAAAGCGCGTGGTCTGCGTATCGGCATGGTGAAACATGCGCACCATCAGTTTGAAATTGATCGTGAAGGTAAAGACAGTTACCGCTTACGTCATGAAGGCGGCGTGGATCAAATGTTAGTGGCCTCGCGCCAGCGCTGGGTGTTGATGATGGAGACAGGCTTACCTGATGAACCAGACTTAGCACAGTTATTACCGCAGTTACGACAAGACAGCTTAGATTTGATTTTAGTGGAAGGTTTTAAACATGAGTCTATTGCTAAGATCGAGTTATATCGCCCCAGTTTGCAGCATCCGTTAATGTTCCCTGATGATGACTCTTTTATTGCTATTGCCTCTGATGCGCCGTTACCAGTAGCGACCAACTTACCTGTGTTAGATTTAAACAGCCCTGAGCAAATGAGCGAATTTGTTTGGCAATGGTGGCAACAACAACGCTCGGCGGCAGCTTAAGCGATGGCGATTTTACCTGACCTGTTGCAGCCTGAATTAACGCTGGTGTTTTGCGGCACTGCACCTAGCCATCGTTCCGCGCAAGCACAAGCCTATTATGCACATAAAGGCAATTTGTTCTGGCCGACTTTGTGGCAGGCGGGGTTTATCCCTGAACCGTTAACGCCTGCGCAATATCCTGAGTTACCTTGTCATGGCATTGGCTTAACGGATTTGAATAAGCAGCAAAGCGGGGTTGATAGAGAGTTGGATTTAGCGGCGTTTGATGTGGACGGTTTGCGGCAGAAGATTTTGCAGTATCAGCCGCGTATTTTAGCTTTTACCAGTAAACATGGCGCGTCGGTGTTTTTTCAGGCGAAAAGTTTGGAATATGGCGAGCAGGTGGAGAAGATAGGGGATACTCGTATGTGGGTGTTGCCTAGTACTTCGGGTAGTGCGCGTTCGCATTGGCAACGCTTGCAGGGGCATTGGTATGCGTTGGCGGAGGTGTTTCGGGAGGTGAGAGGCAATTAAATCAAGGTTTTAAAAAACCTTGCTCATTCATTGCTTGCAAAATACTGTCAACACTATGGTGCTGCTGCTGCCACTGCTGACGCTCTTTAACGTAGTCACCACTACCGCGTTCAAATTGCTGCATAAAACGGATAAAACCTGTTACGCCTAGCTCATCTCGCAATACACGAAAGCCTTCACTCGTGACGTAGCACGTCACGACTGCATTCCCAAATGGCATTTGGGAACGAGAGCAGCTACTTATTCCCCAACAACAAATAAGTCACCATCTCCCCCTTACCTTTCACCTCAATCACCCCGCGTTTCTCCAACTCGAACTTATCCTTAACCCGCTGATAGGTGCTCTCAGAAATTTGAATCTTACCAGGGATGCCGTGTGATTCCATACGGCTGGCGACATTCACCGCGTCGCCCCATAAATCGTAATTAAACTTATTCTTACCGATGACACCCGCCACCACTGGCCCTGTGTGAATGCCAACCCGAATTTTAAAGTTAGATTTGTTTAAATCATTTAAGCGCTCGATGGCATCAAACATATCTAAGGCCATTGCCGCCACTGCCTCAGCATGATCAGGGCGCGGAGTCGGTAAGCCACCGACTAACATATACGAATCCCCTATGGTCTTAATCTTCTCCAAACCATGTAAATCCGCTAATAAATCAAAGGCTAAAAAGATTTCATTTAATTTTTCAACCAACTGCGCCGCCGAAATCCCCGCTGATAACTCGGTGAACTTCACTAAATCGGAAAACATCACCGTCACTTCAGGGAAACTATCCGCAATGGTGCGCTCGCCGCGTTTCAAACGGTCTGCAATCGGTTTCGGTAAAATATTTAATAACAGCTTCTCAGATTTTTCCTGCTCTGCCTGTAACTTCTGCATAAACGCATGCTCACGATCCCGCAACCGTTTACGCTCTAAGGTGGCAAAAATTTTCGCTTTTAAAATAACTTGATTGAACGGCTTTTGCAGATAATCCTCTGCGCCCATTTCGATACAACGCACCACACTGTCAATTTCATCTAAGGCTGAAATCATAATGACAGGCAAATGACGCAACTGTTTGTCGGACTTTAACTCGGCTAACACCTGATAACCGTCCATCTCCGGCATGATGATGTCTAACAACACCAAATCATACTCGTTCTCTTTATCCTTACTGCGGATCATCTCCAAGGCTTGCACGCCATTTTCTGCCACTTCCACCTGAAAGCCTTGGCGGCCTAAACGGCGTGACAGCAAGTCGCGGTTGCTGTCTTTATCATCCACCACCAACAAGCGGGCATCTTGAATCCCCATTTCCACTTGCTGATTATTACTGCGCATAGTGCGCACCACATCATCCATCAAGGTCTGTTTATCATCCTTGCTGTCTGCTTGTGATGTTGTCGCAGGAGGAGGCGTTGGCGGTTTATTGATCTCGATGGGCGCTTCAGCTTGTGGGGCAGCCGATTTGGCTTTAGCAGCCTCTGCATTCGCGATAACACTACCACCGCCATTGCTTTTTGCCCGCGCCGCGTCAGAGGGCACGACATAAGTCAAATCATTGATTAAAGTCAATAAACGACGGGCAGAGGTTAAGATACGTTGCAAGTCATTGCACATATCTTCTTGATCACCACTGTCGGATAAATCTTCGATGATCATCTCACCATAACCCAACACCGCATTAATAGGCGTGCGTAAGTCATGACGGATAGTAGAGCTAATCGCTTCTACATCGATTTCACCGACGGGCGAATTGGCGCGGGAAAAAAAGCGTGTGATCAATGCTGCTAACTGCTCAGCAGCCAACAGCATTTTCTTTAAATCGGGGATAAAGTCTTCAACGGCTGGCTCATTCTCAGCATAAGTCAGCAGCATCTCGGTATAGGCAATAATAGAACTTGTGGGCGTGAGTAAGTCATAGCCCATATCCACCAGTTCACCATCACTAGTGCTATCAAGCTCAGGTACATCACCAGATTCTAGGCGACCAGTGTCTGCTGCACTCATTACATCGAATCTTTATAGTTAGGTATTAGCGTTGAGCAGGTTCTCAATCTTGCCTAATAAGCGTGGCAATTCAATTGGCTTGGTGTCATAGTCATCGCAACCCGCCGCTAGAGCTTGCTCGCGGTCGCCTGACATGGCATGCGCAGTGAGGGCAATAATTGGAATATTCTTGGTATCGTCTGCTGATTTTAATTCACGCGTGGCAGTCCAGCCATCTTTTACTGGCAAGCTCATGTCCATTAAGATGATGTCAGGCAGCTCAGAATGCGCCATGTCCACCCCTTGCCCGCCATCAGTGGCGATGACCACATCGTAGCCTTTACGCGCCAATCGTCGTGACAGCATGTCTCGGTTCATTTCATTATCTTCGACCAGCAAAATTCTGGGCATGCTCAAATCTCCTTAAAACGTGTGCATTTGTAAAATATTCAAATTCTGTGCTAGCGAGTATAGAGACTGTTATCAAACAGCAATATTAATATTGGGCTAAAGAACCTGAATAGGGCTGCAATTCGGATAAACTGTATAAGAGTATAGCGGGCAACGACTTCAGGCAACTGGTGTCAGTTCTGCATTACCGTTTTTACTCGAAGCTGCATAAACTAGGCCATTAATTTTTTGCAATAATTCTTCTCGTGTGTAAGCACCCTTATACAAAATAGTCTCTATTTTCCCCGCTAAGCGTAAGCGATCAGCGCGGCTTAAATCCTGTGCCGTTACGACAACCACAGGGATGTTTTGCCATGCTTCGTGCTCATGCAACACGTTTAAAAACTCAAAACCGTCCATTTCTGGCATCATCAAATCTAATAAGATTAAATCCGGTTGTTGTTGGCGAATTGCAGTTAATGCAAATTGCCCATTGCTCGCCTCAGTGGTGTGCCAGCCTGATTTTTCTAGTAACGTGCGCATGAGGCCACGGGTGGCAATGTCATCTTCAATAATTAAACAATTGGGCTGGTGTTTCAACTGAAAACGTCGTAACACTTCGGTTAAATTGGCTTGATCAACCGGTTTATTCAATACCTCAGCCGCACCCAATGAAAAGGCCATTTCTCGATCTTCGATAATGGACAGAATAATCACGGGTATTTTACATAACTGTGGGTCTGCTTTTAAGTTTGACAGTAGCGACCACCCATCCATACTGGGCATTAACACATCTAAGGTAATCGCCGCAGGTTGCAGGCGGTGTGCTAATGCTAAGCCTTGTTCAGTATCTTCTGCGACATATACATCAAAGCCTTCTCGCATTAAGGTGCGTTTTAATAAATCGCGCACGGTGGCATCACTGTCGATGACCAGAATTTTATCAGCGGTATTGGCCTGCGCTGCGACCTCAGGTGTGATCGCAGTGATATTGTCTTCTTGGTTGATTTGCAGCACGGTCGCTGGAAGGCGAATAATAAATGTACTGCCTTCATTAGGACGGCTTTCAACCTCAATATCTCCCCCCATCATCTCGCAAAATTTGCGCGTAATCGCTAAGCCTAAACCCGTCCCGCCATATTGGCGAGTGGTCGAGGCATCGGCTTGGGTAAAGGGCGCAAAGATTTTTTGTGCTTGTTCTGGTGTCATGCCGATACCGCTGTCACAGACACGAAAAACCACCCAATCATTGCCGTCTACGGTTTCTCGCGTCACGAATAAGGCAATAATACCATTTTCTGTGAACTTGCTGGCATTACTCAATAAATTAAATAAGCTTTGGCGCACTTTTGTTAAGTCGGCGTGCATCGTGCCCAGTCGGTTGATGCAGTGAACTTCTAGCTGATTATGCTTTTTTAATACCAATGGCTCAATAGTGGTAATCACATCGTGCAGCATTTCGTCTAAATGGAAGGTTTCTAAAAACAGTTCCATTTTGCCTGCTTCAATTTTGGATAAGTCCAAAATGTCGTTAATTAAGCCTAGTAAGTGCTTGCCCGCGCCATAAATTTTACTTAAATCGGGTAAATATTCGCTATGTCCTAGCTCCTGCATTTCTTCTTGCAGCATTTCGCTATAACCAATGATAGCATTCATTGGTGTGCGCAATTCGTGGCTCATATTAGCCAAAAATTGGCTTTTAGAACGGTTGGCCGCTTCGGCTTGTTCCATTGCTTCTTGCAAGGCAATTTCGGTGCGTTTGCGTTCGCCCAACTCCGAATGCAGTTCGGTCTGCATGTTGTTTAGTTTATCGTATAAATTTTTAAAATGGATACTGGCGATAATGGTGAGCAGAAAACCAAAGCCGGTTAAAAAAATCCAAATGCCGTACTGGCTTAATAAAGCTGCTGCGGTGACTTTACCAAAATCTTCAAACGGTGGTAATCGTAAATCTTGTAGCACGGTTTGCACAGGTTGATAATTGGCGGTCACAGTCCAGCCTGCGTAGTGATCCTGCTGCAAAATAGGACTGTTAGCTGAGAGGGTTAACAAGGACTTAGTTAACGCATTGGCGGCGGCTTCTGGCAAATGCGGGGTGGCGGATAATGCCCAATGTGGATATAAAATACTGCTGTGTAAAAAAGGAAAGCTTTCTGTTTGCGCTTGTGGGGCGAGGATTTTTAACTGTGCTAAGTCAAGTTGATGCGCATGTATCATTTGTTCTAAGGTGCCTGCACTCACCACACCGGCATCGGCTTGTCGATTCAGTACTGCATTCACCACTTCTGCTTCAGTGTGTGCAAAGTGTAAAGTGCGTAAATCCCGATGGCTTGACACGCGCATTTGCATTAATTGCCACCATGCAGGCAACCAACTGCTAAAACCGTCAGCGACAGGTGCCATCACCCGTTTATTGACTAAGTCAGATAACTCGTTTAATTTGGTTTGCTCAGCCAAGGTGAAAATGACGCTGGCAAATTGGCTATAGGCTTGTCCAGCTTGTTGCCATCGCCGACTGACTAAGTGCTGTGCCTGCAAATCATGCGCTAAACGCACGTATAAACCGGCATCAGTGAGCATTAATTCGACTTCTTGTGCTGCCACCGCATCGTATAACGCATTTGGCGTTAAGGATAACAACTGAAACTGATATTGAGGTAACTGCTGTTGTAAGTGCGCGAGTGTCGCTTGCAATTGAATGGGAGTCGTTTGGCTTTGTTGTACCGCCACTCGAATCAAAGATGGTGTTGCCCAAACAGGTGTGGCGAGTAAGAGGCTTAAACTCAGCCATGCAATGATCCCAGCGCGAAACTGGGTGTATTTATCATCGCTCAAAAAACCCCAAAAAAAATTAAGCTTCATCATGCGATTTGTCAGTATTATTCAGTCGGCAGCAGTGGAGTTATAACAGAGAAAGGATTAAGCAGGCAGTGCTTGATGCCACCTCTAACAGTGAATGTTAATATAATAAAACATGAATCTATACCGAAGTGCACATCATGTTATGATCATAACGGTGCCTTATAATGCTCAAGCAAACCCTTGTAGGCACAGTTTTTTGTGTGTAAACAAGCTTAAGCGACAATGCTATGTAACTCAATGCCTGTATGCTTAACAACGATTCATGAGGATATGCGCTGTATCAGTTTTGCGACACCAGCATATCTCTCAGCAAGAAATATTCCCGTCCGTAAAAGCCCCATTTTGTTAGGATATTGGGTAGATTTAGCGCAATCCTGACACGATTTGTACACAAATGCTATATTTTAGTGCAGTTTAACGGATACTGATGACAACCTAAAGGAGTGTGTTACCCCATGTCTGACATGCCGCAGAAGAGTACCAATGTTGTTTGGCATAGTGCCACCGTGACCCGCGAACGGCGAGCGGAATTAAATAAACACCAAAGCAAAGTATTGTGGTTTACCGGCTTATCAGGCGCGGGCAAATCTACTTTAGCTCATGCAGTAGAGGAAGAATTATACCGTCGAGGTTTTCGCACTTTTGTATTAGATGGTGATAATGTTCGCCACGGCTTATGTGCCGATTTAGGCTTTTCAGATCGGGATCGGGTGGAGAATATTCGACGCATTGGGGAAGTGTCTAAACTGTTTGTCGAAGCCGGTGTTTTAGTGTTAACCGCGTTTATCTCACCTTTCCGCGATGACCGCATGAAAGTACGCACTTTGTTAAGTTCAGATGATTTTCTGGAAATTTACTGCAAATGTCCGTTAGATGTGTGCGAAGAACGGGACGTTAAGGGCTTGTATAAACGGGCGCGTGCGGGCGAAATTAAAGGTTTTACCGGTATTTCTTCACCTTATGAAGAGCCAGTAGACCCAGAGTTGACCATTGACACCAGCAGCATGACCTTAGATGACTCAGTGCAAGCGGTATTGGAATTGTTGTTAAAACGAGGGGTGTATAGCGAAAGCTGATTTGTAGGTCGGATAAGGCGTTAGCCGTCATCCGACTTTAGGCTTTTGTGCTGAATCAGAATAGCCCTTACCTAAGTCTTTTCCCAGCGGGCAAAGGTATCCACACAAGTTTAATTTTTTAAAACAACAATATGTTTCTCGTTCCCAAATGCCATTTGGGAATGCAGTCGTGACGTGCTACGTCACGAGTGAGTTCAATAACAGATGTTTAGCCTTATCTTGGAACCCGCGACGCAGCGCGTCGTGACTGCATTCCCACACAGCGTGTGGGAACGAGAAACTACTTGTTTTTAATGTAAAATCTAACTTGTGTAGACACCTTCTCCCAAAGGGAGAGGATTTAAAACAGCCTATAAACGGGACAAATTGCGCCCGTAGAAGATTTCCATCATTTCTTTTTTCAAACGATGTTCAACCTTGCGGCGTAGATGTTGCGTCAACGAATCCGCAGATGTGTCGAACAAGTAGTTATCTAAATCAAACTCTTTTAACACCATCTTGGTGTGAAAGATGTTCTCTTGATACACGTTCACATCGATCATTTGATATAACTCGCGGGTATTGCGTGCGATATAGTTTTGAATCGAGTTGATTTTGTGATCAATATAATGCTTGCGACCAATGGTATCGCGGGTAAAACCACGCACCCGATAATCCATGATCACGATATCTGATTCAAAACTGTGAATCAGATAGTTTAAAGCACGCAACGGCGAAATTCGGCCACAAGTAGACACGTCGATGTCTGCACGGAAGGTGCTGATCCCGTTATCAGGGTGGCTTTCAGGGTAAGTATGTACCGTGATATGGCTCTTATCCAAGTGTGCAACAACCGCATCTGGCAAAGGGCCTGGCTCTTCTTTATTCGGCCAAGAGTCTGATTTAATCTCTTCTTCACTGATTAAAATAGTAACACTTGCCCCTTGAGGGTCATAATCTTGATGTGCGATATTGAGGATATTCGCGCCAATGATGTTGGAAACATTGGTCAGAATTTTGGTTAAACGCTCCGCGTTATATACCTCATCAATATAGGCAATATATTCCCGTTGCTGTTGTTCTGTATGGGTATAACAGATGTCATAAATGTTGAAACTCAAGGACTTTGTTAAATTGTTAAAACCTTGTAGTTTAATTTTGAGATCTTTATTCATTTCGTACCTCTAACGAATAGCACGGGACACCATGATGGCGCGTGGAAAAGGATCAGTCGTTACGATTCTGTGTGTCTTTTATTTTGGGGGATATTTTAGAGAAAAGTTGTCTTAAGGAGTAGACATTAAAACTCAATAGCCAACCAACTGACACATAGTAGCGTGTGAATATGACAGGTATTGAAATGGAGCAGAATTTCGCAAGGAGTTGCAACAAGTGCACTAAATAAGATGGTGGCTATGGGTGGATTTGAACCACCGACCTCAGCATTATGAGTGCCGCGCTCTAACCAACTGAGCTACATAGCCATTAGGCTGAATCACCTAAGAAGCTGAACATAATAGGTGTGTTTAGTCAGTCTGTCAAGCTATTTTTTGAAAATATGAGCGTTTCTTTTTCAAAAGCCAGCGGATATAGAGCAAACACGACTGATTTTATTGCTAATCCTGTCATTTAAAAGCTTAGCTTTAGCGTGGTTATGATTGCATAAGCCTGTCTTGAAATAAAGCACTATTCTTATGCAAATCACACCACGTGATACACAACATTATGCGCACTGCTGTGTATCAAGGCTCCTTGTTGCAACGGCAAGCCCGACTAATCCTTTAGCGTGCTTATCGTATTCACAACCTTAACCCTAGCTTGCAGAAGGTTGTTCGCCCATTTGTGATTGCAAGTAGTTGGATAAACCGATTCTCTCGATTAAGCCCAATTGTTTTTCTAACCAGTAAGTGTGATCTTCTTCGGTGTCGTCTAACATTTCTAATAAAATGTCGCGGGTCACGTAGTCTTGTACAGACTCACAATACGCCATCACTTCGCGTAAGTGTTCAATCACACGATATTCTAAGGCTAAATCATTTTTCAGCATGCTAGGCACATCAGTGCCCACGCAAATTTCTGGGATGCGTTTGCTTAAGTCGGGTTTGCCTTCTAAGAATAAAATGCGTTGAATCAACGCTGCTGCGTGTGAGCGTTCTTCTTGCTCTTCGTGCAGCGCATTTTCGCGCAGTTTATACAAGCCCCAGTCTTCGTACATGTAGCCATGTACCATATATTGATCGATAGCAGTCAGCTCACCGGCCAGTAAGCTGTTTAAGTGCTCAATAACTTTGTTGTCACCTTTCATTTTATTATTGCTCCTGCGGGGTTAAGGAAGTGTGAACAAAATTACAATAAGAATTTGCATACTATAGTTTTCAATTTAAAAATCAAGCTGTTTAAAAACATTTTTGACTGTTTGTTTACAAATAATCTTTTTGCTTAATGAGAATTGTTTTTGTTTGTATCTTTGGTTTTTATTGTTATGTATTTCAATATCATGGCGACACATTTTTAATTGATTGAAATAATTAAATATTAGTAATTGCCAAGCACTAATATATGCTCAATAAGTAATGCTTTTACAATGTTGTGAACATGCAGCCAATACACAATCGTTTTTAGCAAAATAACTTAATATTCATAATGATTTCATATATTGCATTGCCAAAAGAAGTGTGAGCAAAACCAGTAGCAGAGCATTTCTATGATTAAAAGAAGGTGATTTAAAACCACCTTCTTTTTGCGGAATTTATTGCAAACACGCCAACAAATTATCAACAAGTTGTTGTAATAACATGAAATAAGCTTCAGCCGCCTGTCCAGTTAAGTTCACACCTAGCGGGTCTAATACCCCTTGTTTAGCATTGGTGTCTTCTAGCAGTATGTCCACTAAGCTGGACTGAAACTGTGGTTCGCGAAATACACAAGAGACTGACTGTTGTTGAATGCGAGCGCGTAATTCTGAAATGCGTTTGGCACTGGGGCGTTGTTCAGGGGAAATGCTTAATGCACCCAGCGCATTTAACTGGTAATGATGTTCAAAATATTGATAAGCATCGTGAAAGACAAAATAAGGCTTCTCGCGCACAGGGGCTAATTGTGCTTGTAATTGTGCATCGAATTGTTGCAAACGCTGTTGTAATTGCTGCGCGTTGGCTTGATAACGTGCGGCATGTTCAGGGTCTAACTGGCTGAGTTGTTGTGCAACGGCTTGCACGATCACTACAGCGTTGGCTGGAGAAAGCCAAACATGAGGGTCTTGATACTCGGCATCAGCTTCATGTGCCTCGTGCGCCTCATGTTCTTCTTCATCATGCGCTTCCTCATGATGATGATGACCTTCCCACATTCCGCCTGTGCGTGCAGGCAAACGCTGTAACTCAGGTAAGTTTAAGGCAGTTAAAACAGTCACCGTTTTGGGTAAACCGGCCAGCGGTCGTTGTAAAAAGCCTTCTAAGTTTTCCCCCACCCATACCAGTAACTCAGCTTGTTGCAAAGCTCGCATTTGTGATGGGCGTAAGCTGTAAGTGTGTGGCGAATTGCCATTGCTGAGTAATAAGGTTGGTTTAGCAACGCCATCCATTACCCCGTTTACCAAGGCATGTAACGGCGGAATAGTGACAACAACGGAAGGCGGTGCGGCAAAAGCAGTAGGTAATTGACTGAAAAAAAAGATAAATAACCAGTAGTGAGCTTTCATCAGTGTAATCCATGTTAGATAAGTATTTTGTTCATGTTATAACATAACATTTTATGCGTACCTAGCATGTAATTTTTTCGATGAGATGAGCAGGGATAGCAAGGTGTTTGTAGGTCGGATAAGGCTTTAGCCGTCATCCGACATAACAAGGTTGAATGTTGAACCAAGCCTCTTGCGGCGGATGGCGGCTTACGCCTTATCCTCCCTATAAAGATGTCGGGTGGAATAGGCATAAACCATATTCCACCCGACCTGTTTCAGTCTAAAAACTTTGATACAAAGTGCGAGAACCATCCGCATTTTGGAAATAAATACTCAAGCTTGGTTGACCAGCCCCTACATCACCATAAGTGCTACCAAACAACAGTTTTAAATTCACCGTTTGCGGTTCTTCCACATAAAACGCACCAAAGCCTTCACCGTTGCCACCGGTCGTGGAATCAATCCAGCCACCGATATTCACGCCGCCAGTGAATTGGCTACCGTTTAAAGAAATACCTGAACGTCCGCGTGCATCACCACTTTGGCTAAACATCTCTGCAACATAGAAACCAGCTTCTAATACGCCTGTGGTGCGCGTTTCTCCTGACTGAATTAAAGTCGGTTCAACGACATATTCGCCATCACGTTTAATGCTGACCAATAAATTAGACACCGCGCCGCTATATTCATAACCAGAGACTGTGACTGCTTCTGGTGCGCCTAAATAAAAGCCAACAAAGCCCGGTGCCTCGCCGTTTTCTTTTAAAATAGCTCCCGCATTAAAGCCACCAGGGTTCATGCCGCTTGTGGTATTGACCGATAAACCCCAAAAACCTTCACTCGCCGTGCTGGGTAAATTCACCGTCGCCACATAAAAACCGGCTTGGGTCACATTTAAGCTGTAATCACATTCGCTGGTAGTGCAAGTTGCTTCTGTTGAAGTATTCGGATCAGTCGCATCCGTATTGCCGGTTGTTGGATCAGTGGTTGTGCTTGTGTCTGAGGCTAGCACGCTGATACTGCCGCCGACATAGTTGATAGTTAAGGCATTACCCGTCCAGTTAGTGATTTTTAAGGTGTTGCCATCAATCAGGTCAATGCTGACCCGCGAATCATTCCAAGCAATACCACTGCTTAAACTGCCCTCGGCTGTCGGCAGGTAAAGCACAAAGCTGTTACCGTCCGCTGGTACAAGCACTGTGCTGCTGTCAGCAGTATAAACAGACACCCCTAAATCACGGGTTTTAAAAGACCACGTTAAATTATTGCTCTCACCATTCGCGCTATAGTCCATTTCTACACGGTATTCTGTGTTCCAATCTAAGCGATCTAATGGAAATAAGGCGAACTCTAAGGCACTAAATTCACTGTTTGGGTCTAAATTTTGATTGAGCAAACGGGTATTGCTGACTTTAACGCCATCGCTAATACGGAATAACTCAAAGCGTGATACCGTCACAGCGTTATAAATCAGCGGGTTAAACTGCACTGAGATAGGATTACCAGAAACACTAAAATCAGGTAATGGGTCGGGGAATTCTTCAAAAAAAGCAGGCGGGAAATCAGTCTCATTCGGCGCAGGCCACTGCACAATATTGGCATTATTACCTTGTACAGCGACAAAAGTAGCCTGATAAGCCTCAACATCTAATGGCGTACCAGAAGCACAAACGCCAAACGCACTGCTGGTGCCTGTGCTCAATGCATTACTGCTACACAACTGATTTAACGCAGCATTGCCCATATCAAACACATAAGTACCAGACACGCCAAAATCATTAGTGACTTGGCTAATGCCAATCCCTACCGTATCCACATCAAAGCTGAGAAAGCCAAACCGGTGATAAATCGCAGACATCAATTCATCAATGGCTTCAGGCGTGGTTGCAGAACCCGTGCTGACATTTTCTGTGACAAAAAGGCTTTGATAACCTGCGGCACTGGCGCGATCACTGGGCGAAACGCCGGTAAAATTAGGTAAAGAACTGTCTTGACCATGCCCAATTAGATTATTTGTAGTCAAATATTCGGCATGTCCCATTGCGGCCTGCTGCAAAGTGGTATCGCTGTTCAAGTCAACCATACCGGCACGACTGCGCAAGGTGTTTAAATATTGATAACCTTGGGTTAAGTCCTCTGTACTGAACTCAGCAGCAACACTGGGCAAAGAGAGCACCAATCCCAACACGACTAAGAGCGATTGTTTCATAACTATTCCACGTCAAGTTAAGGTTCAATGACGGCTTGGATGCGCGTATGCATACGTCAATATTGATATGTGCTGTTACTTGACTCGTTAAGTCATAGAAGTTACACAGTTGATGATGAGCACCGTTGTAGGTCGTATAAGCGCAGCGTCATACGACATATCAGCGGATGACGGCTAACGCCTTATCCGCCCTACGAAAACCCATCTTGATCCGTGTAATTCCTAAAGTCATTGTAAACTTTAGCGTATCACAATAAGGACACTGATAAAGCCATAGCACTATTTGTTATAGACGAAACATACACAATAATTATTGCTAAGTTAAGGCGGTCTCTGCTCAAATTGTCAAAGTAGATACAGGTTTTGATACTGGGGTTAACGGCTGAGTTTATACTTGTGACTAAATAAAAAGTATTACGGTGTGCTTGTGATAAATACCGCGCGAGCATCAACACTCAAAACAATGACAACACCAACTCCTCAATTGCTCGCAACATATCCGACTCATCGGTCAACGCTTGCGCAATCGCACTGCGACATGCCACCGACGGCGTAATGCCTGAACGCATTAAGCGTGCAGCATGCACTAATAAACGGGTACTAGCCCCTTCCTCTAAACCATTATCTTTTAAATTACGTGTCATTTGTGCAAAACGCACTAGACGTTCTGCAACCACTAATTCAATCCCTGTTTCTTTAACAATAATTTTCTGCTCAACTTGCGCAGTGGGATAATTAAACTCTAAAGCGACAAAGCGTTGTCGTGTGCTTTGTTTTAAATCTTTTAATACGCTTTGATAACCAGGGTTATAGGAAATTGCCAAGCAGAATTCGTCAGGTGCAGTGACTAATTCGCCGCGTTTTTCCACTGGCAGCACGCGCCGATCATCCGCCAGCGGGTGAATCACCACTGTCGTATCTTTACGTGCTTCGACAACCTCATCTAAATAGCAAATCGCCCCTTGGCGCACAGCTTGGGTTAATGGGCCATCTAACCAAATGGTATCGCCACCTTGAATTAAAAAACGGCCAATTAAATCCGCAGCCGTCAAATCATCATGGCAAGAAACGGTAATTAATGGTCGTTTTAATAACCATGCCATATAACTCATAAAACGAGTTTTACCGCAGCCTGTTGGCCCTTTTAATAAAACCGGTAATTGATTTTGATAAGCAGCTTTAAATAAGGCAATTTCATCGCCTTGTGCTTCGTAATAAGGCTCGGTGTCAATCGCCCACGCCTCAGCTTTAATCGTCACTGTATCCATGTTATCCCGTCCTCATTGTGCTGTTAGCTTGTCGTGATTGCTCATGATGGCCTGTCGAGCGTCTCTCTGCCATTAAGTTAAGCGATTTTGTAGGTCGGATAAGGCGCGAGCCGTCATCCGACATGACACAGTTGAAGCTTGAACCAAACGACTTACGGCGGATGGCGGCTTACGCCTTATCCGCCCTACAAGATGGCAGTGGTCAAGCGTCTGAGTGTGGCTATGGTCAAACGCAACAGACAACTTTATGATAACAGGACACGTCAGCAGTCGTTTTACAATTGTTAACCTTTATTGTTAGAAAAATTCATGCTTGGACAAACCTCAAGGCAAGCGATAGTCGCAGGCTTTACTTTAATCATTAGTGTATTGTTGATTATTTTTAGCGTCACCGCCCAGCACTTATACCAATTCAGTAACACCGTGCAGCAACGCACAGAATTGTATCAAACACGTTTGCAGCAATTGCAAAACCTGCATCATGTTTTGCAACAGCGACAATCTTTATTATTTACCCTGTATTTACAAGACAGTAGCAGTAGCCAAGGAGAAATACAGCAACCGCTATTTCGCTTAGGCGATGAAGTGATTGCCACTTTAAAACAATTAATGACAGAGGATAAAGAGGCATTAATTAGCACGGAATTAGATACTTTAAAAAACGACATTCAAAATTTATTAATGCAGCAAAATCGTGTGGCAGTGCAATTATTAGCGGGAGAAACCAGTGCAGTTTTGTCTTTATTACAAACCGCTTTACCTGCTTCAGCAAATCATGTGTTCCAACAGTTAACGACTTTAGAACAACAACACAGCGAACGCATTTACCAATTTCAGCAATCAGAGCAACTGAGTGCATGGCGCAGTTATTGGGGCATTTTAGGCTTAAGCATTTTTGCCATGTTGGTGTGTGCCGTCACCGCGTGGCTGATCTGGCGGCAAGTGCAACGTACAGAACGCGATTTGCGCACCGGACGCGATGCCGCCGAAGCCTTAACCCGCCAACAAGTGTTATTTTTAGAAGAATTAAGCCGTCAAGTCGATGAGCGTACCCGCCAATTATCCACCACTAATCGCGATTTAGAACATACGGTAGGAGAATTAGAATTTGCAAAATCTGAGGCTGAAGCGGCAAATAGGGCAAAAAGCGAGTTTTTAGCCAATATTAGTCATGAAATTCGCACGCCGATGAATGCAGTGATCGGCATGACTAGCTTATTAATGAGCACGAATTTAACGCCAGAACAGCAAGATTTAGTGAAAACCATTAATAACAGCGGTGAAACTTTATTAGCTTTAATCAATGATATTTTGGATTTTTCACACATTGAAGCAGGTGATATTGAGTTAGACCATCACCCGTTTAACGTGTTGGAGTGTGTAGAATCGGCTTTAGAGATGTTAGCGGCAAAAGCGTCAGATAAAGGGCTAGAACTGTTAGCACAAATTGAACCTGAAGTGCCTGTATTTGTATTTGGTGATGTGAACCGCTTACGGCAGATTTTAATTAATTTGCTCAGCAATGCGATTAAATTCACTGAAAAAGGCGAAATCAGTATTTTTGTCTCAGCACAACCAAATGACGAACAACACATGCAACTGACCTTCGCCGTGCGAGATACTGGCATCGGCATTCCGAATTTAGATTTATCCGCGTTATTTAACTCTTTCAGTCAATTAGACGGCGCACATAATCGGCGTTATGGCGGTGCGGGCTTAGGCTTAGCGATTAGTAAACGCTTAATTGAGTTGATGGGCGGTGAGATTCAGGTCAGCAGCCGCGTGGGCAAAGGCTCTATTTTTACTGTGAAAGTGAATTTAAGCCAAGCCATGCAATTAGAATTACCGAGTTATCGTCAAGGCAAATCAGATATTTTAGAAAATCATTTAGTTTTATTAGTCGATGATAATGAAATCGTGCGCAATTATTTAAGCATGCAGCTTATTTACTGGGGTATGGAAGTGGTGGCAGTAGAAAGTGGTGAAGCAGCATTAGATTATTTATGCCATACCAATCAACACTTTTCATTAGCTTTAGTGGATTTAGAGTTGCCACAAATGAATGGCTTAAACTTAATTAATGAATTGCGGGCTGAATATAATTTACAAGAATTACCTTTAGTATTAATGGTGCCTTTAGGTTCAATGGCATGGCAAGAAGTGCGATCCATGTTTTCTGCACATTTATATAAACCGATACGCATCTCACAGTTGTACCGCTGTATATGCAATATTTTTAGCCCATCAGCAATTTCAGCTACACCATTAACCTCAGCCCCAGAACACACACCTATTGTCAATCCAGAAGGCCAAGCCTTACGCATTTTATTAGCGGAAGATAATCCCAGCAGTCAAAAAGTTACCTTAATGATGTTAGCGCAGTTAGGTTATCAAGCAGAATTAGCAGAAGATGGACAGAAAGTGTTAAAAGCTTTAGCAGAGCATCATTACGATGTGATTTTAATGGATGTGCAAATGCCGACTATGGATGGTTTAGAAGCCACCCATTACATCCGACAGCAACAAGTTGAGCAACAGCCTTATATTATCGCCATGACAGCGCATGCTTTGCGTGGTTATCGGGAGCAATGTTTGATTGCAGGCATGGATGATTATTTAACCAAACCAGTTAAGCAAGATGATTTAATTGCTGCTTTCTTGCGTTTGCAAGCCCGTTATCACGGGATTAATTAAAGCTCGTATGTTGCAATTAGAAAGCTTATTAGCGCAGTTAACTGCATATCCCTTACAAGGCCGATTATGGATTGCCTATAGCGGCGGCATGGATTCGCATGTGTTGTTGCATGCGGTGGCGCAATTGCGCGAACAATTGCCGGTCACTGCCTTGCATGCAGTGCATATTCATCATGGTTTACAAGCGGCGGCGGATGAGTGGGCGAGCCATTGTCAGCGCACAAGCACGGCTTTAGGCATTCCTTGCACCGTGTTGCGTGTGAATGCGCAAGCGCAGGCGGGGGAAAGCCCCGAAGCGCGAGCGCGTGAGGCACGTTATCAGGCTTTGCAAACGCTGTTAACCGCAGGGGAAATGCTGTTGCTAGCACAACATGCGGATGATCAAGCGGAGACAGTGTTATTGCAGTTATTGCGCGGTGCAGGCAATGCCGGTTTAGCGGCAATGCCAGTGCGCAGTGCGTTAGGACAAGCGTGGAAATTGCGCCCCTTATTGCCGTTTACCCGTGCCGATTTGCAAGCCTATGCACATGCACAGCAATTGCAGTGGATAGAAGACCCTAGCAACGCTGATACGCGCTATGACCGCAATTTTCTACGCCATCAAGTGTTGCCCGTGTTAAGTCAACGCTGGCCTGCTGTGGCGCATACATTCAGCCGTGCGGCACAACATCAGGCGGAAACACATGAGTTATTGCAAAGTTATTTAGCCGCCGATTGTCAAGCCTGTCGGGCAGCGGCGGATAATCAGTTATCAATTAAAGCTTTGCAGCAGTTTGAACCGATACGCCAACGCCATATCCTGCGTTATTGGCTGGCACAGTTACAGTTGCCTATGCCTTCCACAGTGAAACTGTCGCAGATTCTAAACGAGGTGATTGCCGCAGAGCTTGACCGCCAACCGTGTGTACACTGGACGGGGGCAGAGATGCGCCGTTATCGGGGTGCGTTATATGCTTTGCCGCCGCAGATGCCACCTCCTGCCAATTGGTCTTGTACATGGGATTTGCAACAGCCGTTGAAATTGCCGAAAGGCTATTTAGTGGCAACCCGTCGTCGAGGCGAGGGTTTGCGATTGCCAGAAGGTGAGCAGGTGACAGTGCGTTTACGACAAGGTGGCGAGTCTTGGTATTGGCAAGGGCATCATCATAAGTTGAAGAAGCAGGTGCAGACTTTACAATTGCCGACGTGGGAGCGTGGATTTTT
>QKBZ01000233.1 GCA_003245895.1 Beggiatoa sp. | reverse complement strand
ACCCGCAATGATATGGTGTTGGAGCGTGGCAGTTATCGGGTGCGCGGTGAGGTGATCGACATTTATCCCGCTGAGTCGGATCGGGATGCGATTCGCATTGAATTATTTGATGATGAGATTGAGCAGTTAAGCTATTTTGATCCGTTAACGGGTCATGTGTTGCGCCAAGTGCCGCGCTTAACCATTTATCCGAAAACGCATTATGTCACGCCGCGTCATGTGTTATTAGAAGCCATTGACGAGATTAAACTGGAAGAAGCAGCACAGACAACTGCATATTTCCAGACAGCGTGTGTCGGAAGTGATGCGTGGCAAAGTGGATAAATTCAGCATTAATGCGCTAGTGGTGGATATGTTGAAAAAAACAGGGCAGCAAGTATAACGCTATCCATTCGCAACACAAACTAAAAAACGCCCAATACAGGGCGTTTTTTAGTCTATTGATTAAAAAAATCTGCCAGCAAATCAGCCGCTGAGTCACTCGCACCTGCTGCTAATGCTGCCATTTTGACGTTCTTACCCAAAAAAAACGCCTTAATTGCAGCCACAATAATATGTGTAGCGATAGCCACACCATGCGCAGCTAGGTAGGCTTTAATGGCGATAATCAATGCTGCAAAGGTCAAAGGAATATGGAGCATGATTAATTTCTCCCTAGCCTAAACGCCGCGCAACATCGCATTTCCAACGATAAAAATCATTGGCAGCATCGGCAATTTCATTGACAAAGTAGGCATTGATTCCACCGCCAACTACAGGACCTAAAAAAGGAATAAAACCTGTACCCAGTTTTGCGCCAAACTTCGCAGCAAACTTAGCTCCGATTTTTGCGCCGACTTTACCCCCCAGTTTTTTCCCCACCAGTAAACCTGCGCCTGTGGCGAGATGTTTGGAAATCAGTTTGACCGCGACTTTTCCTCCTGCTTTGCTGCCCACTTTCACTGCAATATCCGCTGCGCCTTTGCTGGTGACAGCACTCATAATCTGCTCGTCACGCGCCCAATAACCCAGCACATTGGCTAAATCTTCTTGTTCCAGCAAATTGCCATGCCCGTTGTCATAACCACGGATCGCACCAATGCCAAAACTACACACGGACATACGATTAATCAGAAAGGCTACGTCCGCTAGAATTGCCGCGACATGTGCGCCTGGCAGAATGACAGACGTTGCCCCACTTGCAGTTGCCAAGGCAATCTGCTTGTCACACCAATTTGGCACGGTTTTATAAGCTGCGTCACTATAAACGGCTGATAAATCTGGACTGAGTCTATCAAAAGCATCAATCGCTTTTTGTGCAATTTCATCTTTGAAGCCCATCACTGCTCTCCTTATTAAGAAAGATTAAAAAACAAGGTGAAACACAGCGACAGATGCCGCATGTGTTGAGCAGATAATGAACCATAAGTTGTTGTAAATATTCGGTATTTTGTCAAGATTGCAGGGCTAAAATAGGATTTTTTTAGTCAGGATTTACAACCACTTACCCGCCATCTAACAAGGCTTTACAAAGCGTCCAACGGTCTTGACAAGCTTTTGTCAAGTGCCTGTAATTGGGCAAAACAGGGCTTTGCGTTAAACTTAACAACAATGAATTGAACACACTTAGACAATGTGTAAAGCGCAATTAAATGGAGAAATAAAAATGACGAATGATACTTTTGGTGGAGAAAACATCAGCCGCGTGTTGCTTCGAGAAATGAACAAGCATAACCTTAATACACGGAAATTAGCTGTCAAAATTGGTGTGAGTCATCAATCAATAGCGAATTGGATCAATGGTTTGCGTAAAGCACCACTTGAAGAGACTATTGTCTTGAAATTGATTAAAGCATTTGCCTTAAAAGGCGAAGAACGGCGGGCGTTTATAACTGACTTAGGCTATCCCGATTTACAAGGCAATTGGCATGAAGAATTAGAAACAGAAGAAACGTATAAACAATCTTTATTGATTTTGTATGATGGCATGTCATCTCAAGATAGGCATTTAGCAGAAAAACTCGTAGCTGCTTTAAATAAACTGAATTACTACGCAGAAAGCAACGATAAACAACGCTTGAGAAAGCAAATTGAACAAGCAGATTGTGTGCTAGTTGTGCTATCACCCACCACAACTTATGGAGAATCCCTACTAGAAAAAGTCAATCTTGCTTATAAAATCACCCAACAGAACTACACAAACTTACTCGGCTTTGCACAACAAAAACTGCAAGACATGCCGCAAGATTTACACAATCTTTTGCCTCGGCTTGAAATAATTGACATTCAAACGGACAAATTTATTGAAACACTTGAGCAATCCATTGAAGATATATTAAAAACTAATCCACAACCTTATGAATTAGAGCTTGCTAGTGGTGCAATGCCCTTAAACTCTAATTTCTATATTGAACGTCAAGCCGATGAATTGTTTAAGCATTCATTTCAACGTAAAGACTCGGTTATTTTGGTAAAAGGTGCACGTCAAGTTGGCAAAACCTCTTTGTTAGTCAAAGGAATGCAGCTTGCGCGAGAATCAGACTGCATTACCGTATTTACTGACTTTCAAAAGTTAAGCCTAAGTGATGCAGAAACCCTTTCAAAACGAGATCAGTTAGAACAGTTTTTCTTTCGTTTGGGTACTTTGCTTGCCAAGCAATTACGTTTAAATATACGCCCACGCGATGTTTGGGATGATGACGACTCACTCAGCGGTAATTTTGATAGTTATGTAAGAGAACAGGTTTTGGAAAAAACGGATAAACATGTGGTGTGGGTGATGGATGAAGTGGACAAAATTCTACCTTATCCATTTAGGGATGATGTGTTTGCTTTATTACGTTCTTGGCACAGTGATCGTCGTGTTAATATCGGTGATCCTTGTGACCGTCTTACTCTGGTTCTGAGCTATTCCACTGAACCTTATCTATTTATCAAAGATATACACCAGTCGCCTTTTAATGTTGGAGAAAAAATATTTTTAGAAGATTTTAACTTGGAACAACTGCGCGACTTGAATCATCGTTATGGGTCTCCGCTTTATCAAGGAGAATTAGACGATTTTCTACAATTTACAGGAGGACAACCTTATCTTACTCGCTCTGCTTTAAATGAAATGGTTAACCATAATCTATCTTTTGCCGCTTTTCTTAAACATCTGGAGAAAACAGAAAATGCTTTAACCGACCACTTAAAGCGCTTAGTTTTAATGCTGTCACAAAATGCAAACCTGAAAACTGCGGTACAGCAACTTCTCAAAACTCACAACATAGAATCCTATGATGATTTTTTCCGTTTGCGTAGTGCAGGAGTGGTGGTAGGTACACAAGAACGACCACGTTTTCGCTGTCAACTTTATGAAGACTACTTACGCAGCAGTTTAGTGCCATAATAGCTGATATTTATATGAAGATTACTAACATGAGCTAAATACCCCATGTAGAATCAATGGTGATGTTTGTGTGTTAATTCTGGTGGGGCGAAAACATGAGTTACAAGGTTTAGTGGGGCGTTGTGATTTCATTGTATCTAAAATATTAAAGGGCTGAATAACATGGAACAACAAAATTTCTTCAAAGCGGGTGGTGCACTTTATTTTAATTCGCCTAGCTATATTCGTCGTGAAGCGGATGAAACACTATATCAAGCTTTATTATCAGGTGAATACTGTTACATTCTTACTAGCAGACAAATGGGAAAAAGCTCTGTTATAGAACCTGTTGCACAGCGTTTGCGTGAAGCTCAAGTTAAAACAGTAAAGATTTCTTTATCTGGCATCGGTACAGATGTTGGAGAAATATCTCCTGAAAAATGGAACTATGCACTGGCAAAACGAGTTTGTAAGGAGGTTGGTTTATCAAGTGCTATAGATAAATGTTGGAAAAAACTTCGAGATGAAGAAGAGCTATTAATTCCGCGTTGGTGTTTTTTATTACAAACCTTGCTTGAAGAGGCTGCCAAAGATCATGGCATAGTCATATTTTTAGATGAATTAGATACTGTCAGAACCCTATCTTTTAGCACTGATGATTTTTTTGCAGGCATTCGCGCTTTTCATGAACAACGTGATGCAATTCCTATTTTCCAAAAACTACGCTTTTGTTTAGTCGGTGTTTCTACCCCTGATACTTTAATTCAAGACCCACGCATTACGCCCTTTAATATTGGGCGCAGTATTCGGCTTGAAGATTTTACTCTTGAACAAATTCAGCCTTGGGCTAAAGGTTTACAAAGAGAACCTAAAATCGCTGCACAACTGTTAAAACGAGTATTTTATTGGACAAAAGGACAACCTTATCTAACTCAACTTTTGTGTAAAAGCATAGTTGAAAAAGATATATATACTTGCAAGCAGTTGGATAAAGAGTGTAAAGATTTATTTTGGAATCCAGATAAAGAAAATATTGGAGATGAATCGAATTTAGGCAATGTATTTAAACCATTAAAAGACAAAGTTTGTGATGAAGAATGCCAATCAGCAACATTAACCCTGTATCAAGACATTTTGCGTGGCAAACGCATTAAACACGATCCCAATCATCCAATTCAAAAAATGCTGTATTTGACAGGTTTAATCAAATCAGTCAATGGACGTTTGCAAGTACGCAACCAGATTTATAAAAAGTCTTTTAATCAAAATTGGGTTAAAGGCATCATGCCAAACGCAGAAAAGATTCGGCAACAAGATGCAAGACAACGCGGTTTTTTACAAGCCAGTTTAGCAGCAGGTGTGGTGATTGCGGCTTTGAGCGGCAGTGTTTACTGGTATCTTGACAATTATGTGTGGGAGCAGGTCACGTACTGTAATGCTTCTGCCAAACGCTATGGCGTGATGCAGTGCGTGGGAGAATTGAGCGCGCAACAAGTGCAAAGCCGTGCTGTCTCTTTCAAATTTATCCAGAAAGGGCACCAAAATCCGGTGTGGAAGGTGCAGGCGGTGGATAGCCAAGACAACTGTACGCCCAAGCATGGCTTAGGTACCTATTTGAAACAACCCGATTTTATGGAACAACAGAATCCCTTGCGCGAGTGCCAATGGGAATTTGTCGTGGATGCCTCAGGAAACATCGTGTACGAAAAAGCCTTCAACAAGGACGACCGCTTGGTTTGGGGGTTGGTCTATTCTCCGCCTCTGGATGGGCAAACCCATCCCAGCCGCGCTCACTTTGTCGGGTCTGACGGTTTTCCCAAACCGCAAACTAATTCCAAAGCGAAATTTGTCAAGTTCGAGTATTCACCCGAAGGGGATGAAATCGCCCGCCATTATGTGGATGATGAGGATAATCCACAGCCGGGAATTGACAAAGCGTTTGGCAGATTGCAGAAGTTCGATAAGCTTGGGTTGATGATTGAAAGTACCTCCTTGGATACCGAAGGTAAACCTATGAATGACAAGGCGGGAAATGCGACGCAAAAATTAATGTATAACAAGCTGGGTAATGTACTGGAATTCACACTGTTTGACGCAGAGGGGAAGGCGATGGTAGTTAAAGACGGCTACCACAAAGCCACTTTCCGGTACGACGAGTGGGGCAATGCCACTGAGATAGCCTATTTTGGCATTGACGGGCAGCCGGTTCTCTCCAATGAAGGCTGGCACAAAGTGACAGTCCAGTACGACGCTCAGGGCAATGCTACTGAGGTAGTCTATTTTGGCATTGACGGGCAGCCGGTTCTCTCCAATGAAGGCTGGCACAAAGTGACAGTCCAGTACGACGCTCAGGGCAATGCTACTGAGGTAGTCTATTTTGGCATT
>QKBZ01000186.1 GCA_003245895.1 Beggiatoa sp. | reverse complement strand
GAAGAGCCGCTCACATTAGCGTATAGCAAAAACTTACGCAATCGTTTAATGCAACGCCGTCAATTGCCAGAAAATATACTGGCGTGGCAAGCATTATTAACTGATATTGTGAATGTGCCTAAAATATTTTGGCAGCAAGCTGAATATACCACGCGCAGTATGATCAATACTTTTCAACAAGTTGACGATCAACGCTGGATATTAATTTTTATCGCGGTGTTAATTTGGTTAGGCATCGTCGTTTTCACCCGTCATCACTTATTAAAAATATTCAATCATTTAAGTGTAGCGGCTGACACGAACTCTTCAGCACGTAGCTTAATCATTGGTTTACGCTTATTACATCTTAATAAAGCAGGCATTGCCTTTACAGGTGTCTTTTTATTAATGGTTTGGCTAGCAGAGCCATCTTATTCAAGCGTATTAATCAGCATTACATTAGCTTGTTTCTGGTTAAGCATTAAATTTCCTATTAACCTCGCATGGTTAATTTTACTAGATGAAGATAAATTAAAACGAGCAGAACCTGAAGAAGTTGTTGAACGCGCTAAATTATATAAACAATTACGCTGGATAGTCGTATTAGCCAGTAGTTTAGTCGTTATCACTATTCTTGGGCATGTACTGCCTATTGCGCCAATGGTGCAAGACTTAATTGATACTATTTTCATGTTGTTCTTATCAATTACAGTCTTCCCTGTTATGCGCATTCGCACGCTATTAATTCGTTCCCTGAAAGACAGTTTACGTGGCTATTGGCTATGGGTGGTACGCATCACCACCTTAATGGTGCCATTGGCTATTTTAGCCGTTGCTACTTTAGGTTTAATCGGTTATCTCAACTTAGGTTGGTATGTCGCGTGGCGATTAGGCTTATTTTTATTAATCTTTTTCGGATGGTTAATTGCACGCGGTTTATTAGGCGACATTATCGCCTTCTTTAAAAATTTAGCCTTGCGTCACAGCCAATATGGTCTGTTATGGACACAAGACATTATTCCTTTATTTGATAAATTGTTAGGTGTTGGCTTAGCCATTAGTGCCGTCTTTTTATTATTCTGGATTAATGGTTGGTTCAATGATGAAGTGTTCATGGACAGTGTGCACGCATTCTTTAACTATACTGTGTTTTCAATTAATGAAACCAACATCAGTATTGCTAATGTCTTATTATCCATCTTCACTTTATGGGCAGTGTTCTGGTTTAGTGGCTGGGCAAAACGGGTCACTTACCGCTGGATTTACAGTAATGTTATCGATTTAGGGGTACGCAGTAGCTTATCCATTTTCACCCAATACATCGTATTAGTGATTGGTTTACTCATCGCCTTAAAAGTGATGGGGATTAACTTAACGACCTTAATGGTATTATTAGGGGGCTTAGGTGTTGGTATCGGTTTTGGTTTACAGAATATCGTTAACAACTTCGTCAGCGGTATTTTGTTATTAATCGAGCGTCCATTGCGCACAGGTGACATTGTAAATGTCGGTGGTAATGAAGGTCACGTTAGCCAAATTGGTATGCGTTCCTTAACCATCAAAACATGGAATAAACAAGATGTTATCGTGCCCAACTCCGAGTTAATTACCAACTCGTTTATTAACTGGACACACAGCGATAAGGTGTTGCGGATTACTTTATACGTCGGTGTTAGTTACGACGACGACTTGCATAAAGTGAAAAAAATCATTCTCAACGTGTTAAACAGTGTAGATGGTATTTTAAAAGACCCCGCGCCATCTGCCACCTTGTGGGAGTTCGCGGACTCCTCGGTTAACTTCCGCATTGACTATTATTTTGACTTGATTGCCTCTAGTGGTTTTGCCACCCGTGACGCAATCTTATTCAAAATTTGGGACACCTTTGCTGAGGAAAACATCACGATTCCCTATCCACAGCGCGATGTGTATGTGAAAACGATTCCACAAGCCAAGAATGAGCCGGAACCTCGGCGTGAGGAATTGCCGGATTGGGCGATGCATCCGACGAAAGGTGGTTCTGAGGGTGGCTAGATTGGTAGGTCGGATAAGGCGCAAGCCGCCATCCGACATTAGGCTTTTGTGCTGAATTAAAAAGCCCTCACCCAAACCCTCTCCCTCAGGGAGAGGGCTTTAAGAGAAGATGAAAGTTATTGTTTTAATAAATCTTTTCTTCTTTGCTGTTCAAGTCCTCTCCTCGAGGGAGAGGATTTAGGTGAGGGCTTCAAGCCTCCCCCCTAAAATATGCTATCATGCCCACCTTTTTCATAGCCTAAAACAACGCTAACCCAATATGATTGCTAGCATTCCTGATTTTTCTGCTGCCCGCGTGTTAGTCGTGGGCGATGTCATGCTTGACCGTTATTGGCATGGCGGCACCTCGCGCATTTCTCCCGAAGCCCCTGTCCCTGTGGTGCATGTTCAACAACAAACTGAATGCCCCGGTGGCGCAGGCAATGTGGCGTTAAATATCACCGCCTTAAGTGCGCAAGCCTGCTTAATCGGCTTGACCGGCGACGATAGCAACGCCGACAGCGTGCAACAGCAATTAACCGCACAACAAGTTGATTGCCAACTAAGCCGCGTGCCCGATCACCCCACCATCACCAAATTACGGGTATTAAGCCGCCATCAGCAGTTAATCCGCTTAGACTTTGAAAAAAGCTTTACCCCCGAACAAGCCCGCCCGATTCTTAGCCAGTTGCAACAGCAGTTAGCCAATGCCGATGTCGTCGTTTTATCAGATTATGGCAAAGGCGCGTTAGCTGATCCGCAAGCTTTAATTCACGCTGCCAAGCAAGCAGGCAAAGCGGTGTTAGTTGACCCCAAAGGCACTGATTTTACTAAATATCGTGGTGCGACTTTGTTAACACCTAACCGCACTGAATTTGAAGCAGTGGTCGGCGCGTGTGCAGATGATGACGAAATCGTGCGCAAAGGTGAGCAACTGCGCGACGAGTTGGCTTTAACCGCCTTGCTAATCACGCGCAGTGAACAAGGCATGACCTTATTACGCCAAGGTCATAGCGCAGTGCATTTACCCGCGCATGCTCGCGAAGTGTACGATGTCACGGGCGCGGGTGATACCGTGATCGCGGTGTTAGCCTCTGCCTTAGCGGTTAATGCCGATTTAGTGCAAGCCACTGCCTTGGCGAATTTAGCCGCCGGTTTAGCGGTAGCGAAATTAGGCGCAGCGACGGTGTCGCGGGCGGAATTGGCCTATGCCTTAGACAGTCACACTGGCGATATGTTAAGCCGCGATGCCTTGTCCGCCGCCGTTCGCGCAGCGCAGGCGAAGGGCGAAGTGGTGGTGATGACCAACGGTTGTTTTGATATTTTGCATGCCGGTCATGTGCAATATCTGACGCAAGCCCGTCAATTGGGTGACAGATTAATTGTTGCCGTGAATGATGATGCCTCGGTGAAGCGTTTAAAAGGCGAGCAACGGCCTGTTAATCCATTGGCACAGCGCTTAACGGTGTTAAATGCTTTAGCGTGTGTCGATTGGGTGATTCCGTTTGGCGAAGATACGCCGCGTGATTTAATTTGTCAGGTGAAGCCTGATGTTTTAGTCAAAGGTGGCGATTATCAAATCGCTGATATTGCTGGCGGTGAGTGTGTGTTAGCCGCAGGCGGACGGGTGCAAGTTTTAGATTTTGTTGAAGGTTGTTCAACCACGGCGACGATTGCCGCCTTAACTCAATTGGCACAAGGAAAATAATATGATCGTAGTGACTGGCGGCGCGGGTTTTATCGGTAGCAATTTGGTTAAAGCCTTAAACGCGCGTGGTGAGACCGATATTTTAGTGGTCGATAATTTAAAACGCGGTGAGAAGTTCGTTAATTTAACGGATTGCGAGATTGCGGATTATCAGGATAAAGCGGCGTTTTTAGATTGTTTAAGTCAGCCAAATTATTTTGGCAACATAGAAGCGGTATTTCATCAAGGTGCGTGTTCATCGACCACGGAGTGGGATGGGCAGTACATGATGCAGAATAATTACGAGTACACAAAATCCGTGTTACAGTTTTGTGCCTTGCGCAAGATTCCTTTGTTATATGCGTCGAGTGCTTCGGTGTATGGCGATAACACGGTGTTTAAAGAACAGCGCGATTTAGAAGCCCCGTTGAATGTGTATGGTTATTCTAAGTTTTTGTTTGATCAGTATTTACGCCGTCAGTTGCCGTGTTTGACTTCTCAGGTAGTGGGCTTGCGTTATTTCAATGTGTATGGCCCGCGTGAGCAGCATAAAGGCAGTATGGCGAGTGTGGCATTCCATTTTAATAATCAGTTGAAAGAAAATGGTTTTGTTAATTTGTTTGCCGGTTGTGATGGTTATGGCGATGGTGAGCAGCGCCGCGATTTTGTGTATGTAGAAGATATTGTGCAGTTGATTTTATGGTTTTTTGATCATCCACAGCATTCAGGTATTTTTAACGCGGGGACGGGGCGGAGTCAGACTTTTAATGAGGTGGCGCAGGCGGTGTTAGATTGGCATGGTCGCGGCGAGATTCGTTATATTCCGTTCCCTGAGCATTTACGCGGTCATTATCAAAGTTTTACCGAAGCGGATATGGGAGCTGTGCGGGCGTTAGGCTGTGATGTGGCGTTTCAGCCGGTGCAGTCTGGAGTTAAGGCGTATTTGGATTGGTTGAATCGGTAGGTAGGTGTTGTTCCCAGAAGTCTAGGTTGGAGCCGCCTAGATTTTGGGCAAGCTTTTCTAAATGTTGTAATGCTTCTGCAAGGCCAATTTTTTTGGTAATTTGGTAGCACTCGATATAACAATACATTGCTTCGTTGTTTTCTTTATTTTGTAAATGAATACTTTGTCAATACTTCGGACAGTTTTTTAAAGCATCTAGTAAAATCAATGAGTTATAGTCTTTTGCTGAAAACCATAAGTCATTGAAATATATGTATTTTATCGAAAACTGTCCGAACCATTGCTTTGTAATGGTCTAATAATTGTCTGATACCCTTTGTTCGGCTTCTCCTCTATACTCATCTTTGCCTGTCTTTGTTCTGTGGTTATTGTAGTTGAGCTTAGTAAAAAAACGTCAAATTCTCTGAATCAGGATTTTCAGAATTTAAGAATTAACAGGATTATCAGATGCTTGTAATTCTAAAAATTTCTAAATTCTGTGAATTTTGATTCAGACAAGAAGTTCTTTTATAACCTCTAGTTGTGTGGTAACTTCTACAATAATCCGCCTTCAAAGACAGGCTTCAAGCTTCTTCAATTCTCTGCGATCAACAGAAAGTGTTATAAACAGCAGCTTTTCGCCATCATTATCCAAGTTGGTTTGCTCTCGGGTAAATCTTTTTTTTTTCAATGGTTGAATGAGAAGAGACGAATGAAGTGAGAGCTTCACGTTCGGTTCTGTGAGAGCCTCAAGGGGAAGTTCCTTGGGGCTACTCGACTAAACAAAACATATCAACTCGCGTCTTTCATATCCCCAGTGTAAAACTGCGGCCAATGCTCACGCACCACATCACCATCGCTAGACAGCGCGTGACAAGTATCTAATAAAGCAGGCTTTTTATGATATTGAATCACTTTACCTTGCTTTTCAGCTTCATGGTGTTTGGCAGAAAAAATAGTTTGAAAAGCGGTGGTGGCGACAGGGCCTAATAATTCCACTAAGTGCGTGCAACCTTCCACACCACCTAAGCGTTCCCGTATTGCGCGTGTCCAGCCATTGGTAATTTGCAAACCGACTAAGCGTTGAAAATTAGGCAGAATATCAGGGCATACGGCAAAAGGTGCGTCATCGGTAGATACTGCGATCTCACGCACCACAAAATGATCATCTACGGTCAAACGCAAGAATAAATTATGTAACGGTTCACCCGCTTGGATTTCGCCGCGAAAGCGATTGGGGAAAGGATAGCTTTTTGTATCCACTAATTGGGCATCAATATCCCATAAACCATCGTCACGGCGAAAACCTTGGCATTCAACCGTGCGCGTGTGTAACCGCTCACGGGCGGCAGGGGTTGGTAACGGCATAAGCTTATAACTCTTTCAAACAACAAAAAATTTAAGCACCTGACTCAACAGGTCAACTCGTCATAGATTATTTAAACATCGTATAGATGCTTAAGCTCTCCCCGCCCTCGTGGTTTACAGCTATGTGCTCTTGTAGGGCGGATAAGGCGCAAGCCGTCATCCGCCGTTATGTCGCATGACGCTCCGCTTATGCGACCTACAAGCATTCAATCGTTATTTTTTAAAAGTAGGATTGTCTAGCATCTAAGATAATAGCAAATAAAAAACCTGACCGCTTGTCATAAGCATGTCAGGTTTTAACTATTCTATTCTTTATTGCCGACTGGCGGTTCCCAATTCGGTGGCGGATAAATGTGGTAATCACCCGAACGCAGAATGCCGAAGAAGGTACTGGTATCAGGCAATTTAGGCTCGCCATCGTAATGGTATAACAAGCATTTCTTTTGAATATCAGGGTCTAAATTATTAATTAAATCAGCAATGTGCGGATGCACCCCTGATGGAAACGGAGAGGTTTCACAATCCATGTAAATGCGATCAGCCTTGCGGTAGTGCATTTCTAACTGTGGCGGGATCATGAATTGAATATCGGTCGGCATTAACACGTTGTAACCGCGAGAGTGCTGCAAGCTAATGCCATAACTCGGCATTTCTTCCGAGCTAGAGAAAACGTGCATAGCAAACACCGGCTTCATCGTCCAACTTTCTTCCCCATCTTGGAAAATATGGGTAATCGTGGTGCCGTCTTCTTGTTTGCCGACTAAGTGAATATCAAAATAAGTTTCTAAGCGCACATCCGGCACGCCTTGCACCGTATCCAAGCCCGGCCCTACTGCGCGGCGCAATGGCTCTAACACTTTCTTATGAATAAATAAATCAGGCTTAGTATTAGACGGTGGATCAGGCCATAAAGATTGCTCTAAAAACAATTTATCAGCGATGAATTGATCCCCTAACCACAATTTTTTCTCCCCTGTGTAATAAGGGTTAAATAAAGTGGTTAAGCCCATATATTCCATACCGCCAATATGGTCATTATGCGGATGGGAAATATAAATGCCATCAATATCACTAGAGGATAAGCCTAAGGCTTTTAAGGCGTGACGTGCATCGCCGCCAATATCGACTAATAAACGATAAGGGCCGCGACCACGCTTGCTTGGCATATCAAATTCGATTAAGAAATTAGACTGCCAGCGCGGATCATATAAGCGTTTTTTGTTGGCTTGTAAACGCTGCTCTAACTGCTGTTCATCAACCTGTACGCCAGCGGCTAACAGTTCCCGAATCATATCACGAGCGCTGTCTAGGGATATGACATCATCGTAAGTTCCAGTTGAAAAAGCGGCGTTAACGCCTATCGCTGTTATTTTCATGGGTCAGACTCGTGATACTTATAGTTTAATCGTCAGCAATTATTGTAACGTGTCAACAGCGTGAGCAAGGAAATTAACTTCATTTAAGCCGCTCACACAGGAAAGTCTTTGGTTGTATTAGCGCACCTATCGGCTTTACTGTAATCGCTAAACGGAGTCGCGGCTTAGTATACGCTATTCTGCAATTAATACGCCATTCTACCTTGTAGCTATACATATTGGATAACTTAGCACAACATCAAGGCCGTATTCATGATTTTACCCGTTAATCTGGAAGCTAGTATAAAGCCTTATTCCGCTTTATTCATCCCATTATTAACTTGTATACGACATTTAACCGCTTGACAGCTTATGCCGACTCCGTGCCGCGCTGTGCTAAAAAGCACTTCACATGCCCTGCTTGCTGTTGTTTAATGATCTGCCAATTGTCGGGCAAAACCAGTTCAGCTAAGGTGTGCTCTGCTTCTAAATAAATATGCGCCTGCGGACTTAACCAGCCGCTTTGCTCCAGTTGCAAACAACAGAGCCGTAGCCAATCGTGACCAAACGGTGGGTCTAAAAACACAACATCGAACGGCGTTGCCGGTGTAGCGAGAAATTTAAAGGCATCCGCGTGTTTCAATTGTACCTGTTCCGCCTTTAATGTCATCAACTCTGTGCGCAAAAGTTGTACGATTTGCTTATCGCGTTCGACTAGCCAAACCTCTCTGGCACCACGCGAGGCGGCTTCTAAACCCAATGCACCACTGCCCGCGAATAAATCAAGGCAGCGACTGCCTGCAATTGACCATGCGAGCCAATTAAATAAGGTTTCCCGAATGCGATCCGGTGTAGGGCGTAGTTCAGCGCGGTCTGGCACTTGCAGACGACGACCGCGCCACTGCCCGCCAATAATTCTGACTTTTCCACCCATGTTATTTAGCCTCGCCGACTCGCAAGGCGTGAATAACACGTTGAGTGCTTACACAATACTGACTCAAAGGTATAAATAAATACATGCGTTACCTTGTTTTATGTTTAGGGCTGTTTGGCAGCCTCTTACTGTGTGCATGTGACACGCCAGACCCGAACGCAATTCGCTTTGGTCTAGCAGCAGCACCGGTCAATTTAGACCCGCGCCAAGCCACTGATGCTGCGTCCTCGCGCATTAACCGTTTACTGTATCAGTCTTTAGTCGATTTTGATGAACAACTGCGCCCTGTGCCCAGCTTGGCAGGTTGGCAGTTGCTTAACGCTACGCTGTACCAGTTTACGTTAAAGGCGGCAGGTCGCCAATTTCATGACGGTCGTCACTTAACAGCACATGACGTGAAAGCCACTTATGACTGGATTTTAGACCCTGAACATGCCTCGCCTTTGCGCAGCAGTTTGCAAATCATCATGGACATCACGGTGATCGATGATGACACGGTGCAATTTCAAATCAGCCAGCCAGACTTATTATTCCCCAGTCGTCTAGCGGTGGGGATTGTGCCAGCAGATGTCACGCAAGCATTAAGCCGTCACCCTATCGGCAGCGGTGAATTCCGTTTTATCTCATGGGACACCGATAACCGCTTAGTGTTGCAACGTATTCGTGATCAGCAAACGGTGGCCTTTTTAGAAGTAAAAGACCCTGTCGTCAGAAGCTTAAAATTAGTGCATGGCGAATTGGATTTGATGCAAAACGATTTGTCGCCGGAGCTAATCCGCTGGTTAGGCGAACAAGAACAGGTGCAAATCAGCACCCGTCAAGGCAGTAACTTTGCCTACCTTGGTTTTAATTTACAAGACCCTTTCACCAGTCAACTGCTTGTCCGCCAAGCCATCGCCCACGCCATCGACCGCCAAGCAATTGTGCATTACGTCATGGGCGACACAGCACGTTTAGCCGAAGCCTTATTGCCTCCACATCATTGGGCAGGCAATGCAGACTTGTCACGTTATGACTATGACCCAGAGCAAGCTCGACGTTTATTAAAACGCGCGGGGTTTGATGGTAGAACACCAATTACCTTAAGTTATAAGACTTCTAATAATCCTTTTCGCGTGCGCTTAGCCAGCGTGATTCAACAGCAATTACGCGAAGTGGGCATTGAAGTGAGTTTGCAAACCTATGACTGGGGCACATTTTACGGCGATATTAAAAATGGGCGTTTTCAAATGTTTAGCTTGGCATGGGTAGGCATTAAAACACCTGACATTTTCCGCTATGTGTTTCACAGCGAATCAGTGCCGCCGAATGGGGCGAACCGAGGCCACTTAGTTGATCACGATGTAGATCGACTGATTGATCAAGCAGAACATGCTGACAGTTGGGATGAGCAAGCGCGTTTATATCAGGCTTTACAGGCTTATTTGCACGAATTATTGCCCTACGTGCCGTTGTGGTATGAAGACCATGTGTTAGTACATCGCCAGCGTTTGCAAGGTTATCAATTGGCGGCGGATGGTAATTATGATGGTTTGCTGACGGTGACATTGCAGGCGGAATAAGAGGTGCGTTAAGGCTTTGCATAGTCTTGTAGGGCGGATAAGGCGTTAGCCGTCATCCGCCGCAAGTGGCTTGGTTCAAGCGTCAACTGTGTTATATCGGATGACGGCTGTCGCCTTATCCGACCTACAACATCGCTTAATGTACATGAAAAACTTGTGGTCTTTAAAGGGCTTGCCTACACTTTAAAATAAGGGAAACACAGTTTTTGTTAAACGCATAACACTAAAATTTGCTGAGCAGTAATATGTTCAGAATCATAAACACGGTGACAACCGACTTACCCCCACTCCTGATACAACGCCATAAATGTCAGGCATCACACCTTATTTCATACAAATATAACCTATCTGTTTTAGTATGGATAACTTGCAACTTACGCTCCTTTCATATTGATTTTTTCATGCAATTTTTTGATGGTTTTCAAAGGTTTTATTTGCGACCTTTGAGAAGGTAAGCACGCGCCCTCATTATTTATGACAAACACAGTTGTAATTCAGGTAATGAAACAAATTTTAGCCAGTTAAACAATGTATTCCAAAAATTCAGTTCTCTTAAACAAAAGCAAAAAATGACTCCGTGGGAGGAGAAAACAAATGAATAGTGTTGATAATACCCCTCGTTTTATCAGTCGCTTGACCCGTAACACGCTGGCGTTAGTGTTAGCGGGTGGTCGAGGCTCACGGCTTAAACAATTAACCGATTGGCGAGCAAAACCCGCAGTCCCTTTTGGCGGTAAGTTTCGGATTATTGATTTTCCATTGTCAAATTGCATTAACTCAGGCGTGCGCCGTGTTGGTGTATTAACGCAATATAAGTCACATTCTTTAATTCGGCATATTCAAAAAGGCTGGGGCTTTTTGCGTGGTGAGTTCGGCGAGTTTGTGGAATTATTACCGGCTCAACAACGGCTTGAGGGTACATGGTATGCCGGTACCGCAGATGCTATTTATCAGAATTTAGATATTATTCGCAGCCACAGACCAGAATTCGTGCTGGTGTTAGCAGGCGACCATATTTACAAAATGGACTATGGCCCGATGTTGGCGCGACATTTAGAAAATAACGCCGATTTAACCATTGCTTGCTTAGAAGTCTCATTACGTGAGGCCAGCAGTTTCGGTGTGATGACAGTGAATGAACAACAGCAAATTGTGAAATTTGTGGAAAAACCCAGCCAGCCAGAAGCCTTGCCAGATCGACCTGATACCGCGTTAGCTTCCATGGGTATTTATATTTTTAACACCCAGTTTTTATATGAGCAGTTAATTTATGATGCACAATTAACCGACTCTAGCCATGATTTTGGCAAAGACATCATTCCGCGCATTATCCACACACACAACGTGTTTGCTTATCCGTTCCGTGATGCACACAGCGGCGAGCAAGCCTATTGGCGCGATGTGGGTACAGTCGATTCATTCTGGCAAGCCAATATGGAATTAGTCGATGTAACGCCGCCGTTAAATTTATATGACAACAGTTGGCCAATTTGGACATATCAAGAACAACTCCCCCCTGCAAAATTTGTGTTTAACGATGACGACCGACGTGGTATGGCGGTAGATTCCATGGTGTCTGGTGGCTGCATTGTCTCTGGTGCGTATATTAACCACTCGCTGCTGTTTTCTAATGTGAATGTCGGTTCTTTCACACGTTTAGAAGATGTGGTGGTATTGCCCAATGTCACCATCGGACGACATTGCCGCATTGCCAATGCTGTGATCGATAAAGGCTGTGTGATTCCGCCGAATACGGTGATCGGTGAGAATTTAGAGGAAGATACAGAAAAATTTTATGTCAGCGAACGCGGCATTGTATTAGTGACACCGGAAATGTTAGGACAACATATCCATCAATCACCTGAAACACCGGATGTTGGGATGTTTTTTGATAATTGATTGTTATGTAGGGAGGCGCGGATGAAGAATTAACGCGGGGCAGATTTTTCCGCGTTCGCGCCGCAAAAGGAAATCCTACAACGCACACAGAGACTGTTAAAGAACTTCTTTGTCTGAATCAGGATTTTCAGAATTCAAGAATTAACAGGATTATCAAAGAATTATAATTCTGAAAATTTCTAAATTCTGTGAATTCTGATTCAGACAATTTGGCAGACATCTCCGACTTACATTAACTGAAAACTACGCAACAACGTTACGCCTAAGCTAGTCGTCAGCAGCGAACCAATAACCGTCAGCACGATAATATTAGCGGCTAAAGCTGCATTACCGCCCATTGCGCGCACCATCACGTAACTCGCAGCCGCCGTTGGTGCGGAAGACATTAAAAACAATACGCCTAAATTAATACCCCGAAAACCAAGCAAGAAGCCACCTAAGGTAATTAAAAACGGCACAACCGCAATTTTAGCTACGGCTGATAACATCGCTTTATGAAAGTCATATTTTAAGGCTTGGAAATCCAATGAACCGCCAGTACATAACAAAGCCAGTGGTAAAGTCATCTTAGCGAAGTATTCACCTGTACTTAAGACAATATCGGGCATTTCAATTTTTGCCCATGCAATAGGCAATGCTAACACAATACCAATAATTAACGGATTAGTAGCAATACCTTTGATCGTGTTGCCAATGCCTTTACCTTTGTGCAGAGAACGACTTAAGGTAATGACTGATAACACATTAAATAAAATAGTGATTAAGCCTAAATATAAAGAGGAAGCGACTAAACCAGCTTCGCCGTAAGCGTTAATACAATACGCAAGCCCAATAATCCCCATATTAGAGCGAAAAGCCCCTTGCACAAAAATGCCGCGTTCTTCAACAGGGTTAATTAAATAATGCGCTGCAACTTCTAATAATAAAAATACCACTACTGTGGCAATTGCAGCATAAATAATCAAAGAGGCATTGGCAACATGCGCCAAATCCGTTTTACAAATACTGACGAACAGTAGCGCAGGCAAGGTTACTTTAAAAACTAGATTAGAACCGATTTCAATAAAGTTATCGTTAATCAGTTTAATTTTAGCGAGATATACGCCTAAGGCTAAGACGATGAAAATAGGGCCGGTGATGGAGAAAGAGAATTCTAGGGTCGCTAAGAAGTTGGACATATCGATCTGACGGAATTAAAGGTAAGCCACAAAAATATTTTGCACACCTTAACACGCCCAGTGGCGACAGTAAGTCGCTGGGTGAAGGGTATGGAGTCAACGCTGATAAGGGTTTGTTACGCGAGCACGTTTAGGGGTGCATGTTATTATTATAGCGGGAATAATTGAAGAATGTAGATATTGTATGATTGTCGAAAGAAAGGCGAGATAGCCTCACGCTTGCTGCTTTATCACCGATACCGTGATTAAACCGTGGCGACGACATAATGGGTTTTCGTAGGGCGGATAAGGCGACAGCCGTCATCCGCCGCAAAAGCTAGAAATCAGTCTGAACTTAGCTAATGTATCCCAACTTTCAGACAGAAAACGGGCAGATATACTGTATTCTAGCTATGTCGGATGACGGCTATCGCCTTATCCGACCTACAAAAGGGAAGACTTTAAATTTAACAAAAAAAGATAGTTACCGAATATTCGTTATAACGCTATCCGTCTCGCCCTTATTATCTGTCCAGCTTAAACTCACCTCTTCACCAGCCTCGCCACCTTTAAAACTAAAGGCAAAGTAAGGGTTTTTAGACACCCCACCGCTCCATGTTGCATCCATAACCAAGGTATCTCGATAATGGCATTGTACTGATTGGATAAAATGGGCAGGGATTAACTCGCCTGTTGTGCGATCTTTGCGCGCCCCTGTTTCCATAGGGTGTTTGATTAACGCTTTCACTTGTGTAATCCCATCTTTTTGACGGGCTTGCAAACGAATGGACTCTTTTGATTCAGCCATGATGTTTACTCCTATTAACCGCCGCAGCCGCCGATGGTGACTTTGACTTCTTTTTTCGCGGTATACAATTGATCGCCTACTTTCACAATCGCGGTTACATCGCTAGTGCCCGCCATTTTGATGCGTGTGGACACATTCGGCAGGCTTAATTCTGTTAAGTTAAATTGTGCAACTAATGGTACAGGGTTTTGATCCACAATCACGGTAATAGAATCAACGGCTTGTTCTAAACCAGAGGCATCCACTTCTACTGGTACCACGCTACCATTTTCAGCAATATCAGGTACTTTAACCTCGATTTTCTCGCTGGTTTGTAACTCAGCCGCTTCAAATAAAGCTTTAATGGCTTCTTCAGGACTTTTCGCTTCAAAGGCTGCTTTTGGCCATTCTGCCAATGCAGCGGGCGGCAACAATAATGCTGCTAAAGCGCTGAGCACAGTGCCTTGTAAAAAGGTTCTGCGAGGAATACTCATCGTAACACCTCCTTTTTTATAGGTTTTCAGATGATGAGAACACAAAACTGTGCACTGCTTGCATGTAAGATGTCTTTAGCAGTGCGATGCAGACAGAATGCTAGTCACTGAGGGTTTAAGCGTGCGAGATCAAGTTAATTAAACAGCAGAGTGCGGGATTTTTGCTGGCTCCTTTGGTTTAAAGCACGTTGTAATGTGAATTTTGTTCAGGGTTTCGGTGGGCGAAATCCCACATGAACGGTCATTAACATTATCAAAAACTAACCTTAAGTCATTGAGCAACTACATTCAGTCTAAAAACAGATGTGGGGTTTTAGGTGAGAATAACGAGGTTATCTCGTCATCTTATGTAGAGGAAAGAGGAAGGGAGAGTGGGGAAGGAAGAAGCGGTTTTAAATGCGCTTCCTCCTCATCGAAATTAACCGCGAGCGTCAACCATTAACATGGCTTCGCCTTCTAACACGGTGGTTTCACCCACAGTGCAGACGGTTTCTAAAATCACACGGCGTTTTTCAGCAATCACTTCTTTTACCGTTGCTTTAGCCACAACTGTGTCACCGATGCGCACAGGTGCTTTAAATTTCAGGCTTTGGCTAACGTAAATAGCACCCGGTCCTGGTAATTTTGTCCCTAAAACAGTAGAAATAAAACCTGCACTTAACATACCGTGTGCAATACGGCTTTTGAACATAGTTTTTTCGGCAAACTCTTGATTGATATGCACAGGATTAGTATCACCTGAGATACCGGCAAACAAAACGATGTCTGCATCAGTAATGGTTTTGGCGTAACTATCTGACATCCCTACAGATAAATCTTCTAAGTAGTAGCCATGTAACTCGCTCATAATCTATGTTCCTTGTGAGTTGAAATTAAAAAACCATGCCCATTATAAATAACGTGTATGAAATAAATAAGACTTGTGAATGAGGCCATTTGGCATTACTGTATCAGTGTTGCGCAGACGTATTCTATTTACGTGTCACTGCCAAGGACGCAGAGCCAGTCCAACAAACCAAAGGAGAACTCAGGGTGGAGCAAACCAGTATTCTGGAGACTCGCCATTTAACGCGCGAATTCAAGGGATTCGTCGCCGTCGATGATGTCAATCTAAAGATACGACGGGGCACCATTCACGCATTGATTGGGCCTAATGGCGCAGGGAAGTCAACATTTTTCAATCTGTTAACCAGCTTTCTCAAACCCACACGGGGCGAAATTTTTTACAACGGACAAAATATTACCAATATGCCGCCTGCTAAAGTTGCGCATTTGGGCATGATCCGTTCGTTTCAAATTTCTGCCGTGTTTCCGCACTTAAGTGTGTTAGAAAACGTGCGCGTTGCCTTACAACAACGTCTCGGCACCTCTTTCCATTTTTGGCGTTCAACCCGTTCGCTAGACAAGTTAAACGATGAAGCCATGCATTTGTTAGAGGAAGTCGGTTTAGAACACTTTAGCCGCGTGCTCACTGTTGAATTGCCTTATGGGCGCAAACGGGCGTTAGAAATTGCCACCACTTTAGCCATGAATCCGCAACTGATGTTGTTAGATGAACCCACGCAAGGTATGGGGCATGAGGACGTGGCGCGGGTGACAGAACTGATTCGCAAGGTGTCAGAGAATCGTACTATTTTGATGGTGGAACACAATTTAAGTGTGGTGTCGAATTTGTCCGATACTATCACCGTGTTACAACGCGGCACCATCCTCGCTGAAGGTGATTATGCCACTGTTTCCGCTAATCCTGCGGTATTAGAAGCGTATATGGGGAGCAGTGCGCATGACTAGTGCAGTAAAACCACATTCCGAATTATTGCGCGTCACCGATTTACATGCTTATTACGGTGAATCGCATATTTTGCACGGTTTGGACTTTAGCTTAAACCGTGGTGAATTGATTACTTTATTAGGCCGTAACGGTGCAGGCCGTACCACGACGCTGAAAGCCATTTTAGGGCTAGTCAGCCGTCGCACCGGCTCTATCATCTTTAACGGTCAAGAAATTTTAAATTTAGCGACTCACAAAATCCCGCATTTAGGCTTAGGTTATGTGCCGGAAGAGCGCGGCATTTTTGCCAGCTTAAGCGTGGAAGAAAATTTATTATTGCCACCGCAAATTCGTTCCGATGGCATGAGCGTCGAAGAATTATATGAAATGTTCCCCAATCTCGCCGAGCGCCGTAAAAGTCAAGGTACGCGCTTATCAGGCGGGGAACAGCAAATGCTGGCATTGGCGCGGATTTTACGCACTGGTGCTTATGTGTTGTTGCTAGACGAGATCACCGAAGGCTTAGCCCCTGTTATCGTAGAAAAACTGGGCGAAGTGTTAACGGAACTGAAGAAACGCAACTACACCATTATTTTAGTGGAACAAAATTTCCGTTTTGCCGCGCCATTGGCGGATCGGCATTACGTGATTGAACATGGTCATATTGAAAAAGTGATTGAGCAAGCCGACTTAGCGGCGAATATGAGTATGTTGCATGAATATTTAGGCGTTTAATCACAACGCGCTATTTATCCCACACCACCAAGGAGACCTTACGCATGAAAAAACGTGCTTTAGTGATGGCGGCTGCATTAGCATGGAGCGGTGCTAGCTTTGCTCAAGAAGTATCTGATGATGTTGTTAAAATTGCTGTATTAACTGATATGAGTGGCACTTACTCTGACTTATCCGGTCAGGGTGGTGTCGTTGCAGCCGAAATGGCCATTGCCGATTTTGGCGGCAAAGTGTTAGGCAAAAAAATCGAATTAATTTCCGCTGATCACCAAAACAAAGCCGACGTAGCCGCGACTAAAGCGCGGGAATGGTTTGACGCAGAAAAAGTAGACATGATCGCGGGTTTAGTGACCTCTTCTGTTGCTTTAGCAGTACAAGAAGTGGGTAAACAGAAAAACCGCATGACTATCGTCAGCGGTGCAGGTTCTTCTCGCATCACTGGCGAAGACTGCGCCCCAACCGGTTTACACTGGACTTATGACACTTATGCCTTAGCCGTGGGTACGGGTAACGCGGTGGTGAAAGAAGGCGGTGACACATGGTTTTTCTTAACGGCTGACTATGCTTTCGGTCAATCTTTAGAAAATGACGTGAGCAACGTGGTTAAAGCCAAAGGCGGTAAAGTCTTAGGTTCTGTACGCCACCCCTTCCCTGCCTCTGATTTCTCTTCTTACTTATTACAAGCCCAAGCTTCTGGTGCCAAAGTCATTGGTTTAGCCAATGCCGGTAACGACACCATGAACGCGATTAAACAAGCCAATGAATTCGGCATTATCGATGCCGGACAACAAATGGCAGGTTTATTAGTGTTCATCACAGATGTACACAGCTTAGGCTTAGAAACTGCGAAAGGCTTATTGTTAACCACTGGTTTCTATTGGGACTTTGACGATCAAAACCGAGAATGGTCAAAACGCTTTTTTGAAAAACATAAAGCAATGCCAACCATGGTACATGCAGGCGTTTACTCCTCTGTTTTACATTACTTAAAAGGTATTGAAAAAGCAGGCACTGACGCAGCGGACAAAGTTGTGGTTGAAATGCGCAACATGCCAGTTGATGACTTCTTCGGTCGTGGTGGCAAATTACGTGAAGACGGCCGCATGGTACACGACATGTACTTAGCCGAAGTGAAAAAACCAGCCGATTCTAAAAGCGACTGGGATTACTACAACATCAAACAAGTCATTCCTGGTGACGAAGCTTACCGCCCGATGGATAAAGGCGGTTGCCCACTGGTCAAAAAATAACCATTTTTTTCATGGATGAGTTTTATCCCATTGCTGTTGCAGCAAAGGTATCTCCACGAGTTTAATTTTGCTTTAAAAACAAAAGTAGGTTTCTCGTTCCCACCATTTTGGTGGGAATGTATGCCGCGTCGCTCCAGCGGCGCGAATCAGACTCCAACGACAGTTTAGATGACTAAACGTGCCGCTGGAGCGACACAATATGCATTCCCATCGGGACGATGGGAACGAGAAACTATATGTAGATACCTTTGTTGTTGCAGGCGGGATAAAACGCAATTGACATGTAGGTTTCTTATGGACATTTTTTCCATTCCGTCACAAGTTTGGTTCGGGCAATTGCTCATTGGCTTAATCAATGGTGCGTTTTACGCAGTATTAAGTCTCGGCTTAGCCCTGATTTTCGGTTTGCTGAACATCATCAACTTTGCCCACGGTGCACAGTACATGATGGGGGCATTTTTAGCATGGATTGGCTTAACCTACTTGGGGATTAACTACTGGGTTGCCTTGGTATTAGTGCCAATCGTGGTTGGGATAACTGGGGTTATCATTGAACGCACCATGCTCAAGCATTTATACAAAATGGATCATTTGTATGGCTTGTTGCTGACTTTCGGTCTGGCTTTAGTAATCGAAGGCTTATTCCGCCATTTCTATGGTGTCTCCGGTCAACCGTATAGCATTCCTGATTCCTTAAAAGGCGGTACTAATTTAGGCTTTATGTTCTTGCCGAATTACCGTGCATGGGTAGTAGTCGCCTCTTTAGTCGTCTGCTTCTTCACATGGTATATGATCGAGCGCACCCGAATTGGGGCATATTTACGAGCAGGCACAGAAAACCCTGAATTATGCCAAGCCTTTGGTATTAACGTCCCCTTAATGATTACCTTAGCGTATGGCTATGGTGTCGCTTTAGCTGCTTTTGCAGGCGTGTTAGCGGCACCGATCTTCCAAGTACAGCCATTAATGGGTTCAAACTTAATTATTGTGGTATTTGCCGTCGTGGTGATTGGTGGCATGGGGTCTATTATGGGCGCTATTGCGACCGGCTTAGCCTTGGGTATCGTGGAAGGTTTGACCAAAGTGATTTACCCACCGGCTTCTAGCACCATCATTTTCATGATCATGGTGGTTGTGTTGCTGATTCGACCTGCGGGCTTATTTGGCCGTGAACAATAGGAGCAAGCTATGAGTATTAATCGAATTCTGTTTTGGTTCACGCTTGCTGTACTGGCGTTAACGGCACCGTTTATGGTGTACCCTGTTTTTTTAATGAAAGCCTTATGTTTTGCGCTGTTTGCCGCAGCGTTTAACTTATTGCTAGGGTATGCGGGTTTGCTCTCATTCGGTCACGCAGCCTTTTTAGGCACAGCCGCTTATTTAACCGGCTACACGGTTAAAGACTGGGGTTTAACACCAGAGTTAGGCATTTTGCTAGGCACGGTTGCCGCAGGTGCATTAGGCTTTGTATTTGGTGCGTTGGCGATTCGTAGGCAAGGCATTTACTTTGCCATGATCACGCTGGCTCTATCACAAATGATATTTTTCCTTGCCGTACAAATGCCTTTCACTGGCGGTGAAGATGGTTTGCAAGCCGTGCCACGCGGTTATTTATTTGGCTTCATTGACTTAAACGATAACTTAAGCATGTATTATTTTGTCCTCACCATTTTTGTGCTAGGTGTAGGCTTAATTTATCGCACGGTGCATTCCCCTTTTGGGCAAGTATTAACCGCAATTAAGGAAAATGAACCAAGGGCAATTTCCTTGGGCTATCAAGTCGACCGTTATAAGTTGCTGGCCTTTGTGTTATCGGCAGCCTTAGCCGGTTTAGCGGGCGCGACCAAAACCTTAGTGTTGCAATTGGCCTCGTTAAGCGATGTGCATTGGCATATGTCGGGCGAAGTGGTGTTGATGACCTTATTAGGCGGCATGGGCACACAAGCAGGCCCCTTAGTCGGTGCGGTGTTAGTGGTGGGTTTACAAAACTATCTCGCGGACTTAGGTTCGTGGGTCACTATCATCACAGGCGGCATTTTCGTCACCTGCGTGCTGTTATTCCGCCGTGGTATCGTGGGCGAATTACGCGCACTGTGGAAACGTTCTTTCTAATCAGGTTGTAGGGTGTGCGAAACGCCGCCAAGAAGTTAGGGTTGTTTCCGACCTTCATCGGCGTTTTGCCCACCGGATGACTTCCTGTCTGACCTGAGTTCAACAAAATATTTGTTGTAAAAACAATTGGTTTCTCGTTCCAACGCGCCTTGAGGCTGTCAAAGAAATTCCTCAAAATCATCCAAATTCTCAAAAAATACCATTTTTAGGTATTTCTTGAGAATATTAATGGGAATAGTCCACTTTTTATGCCATATTTCGCATATTTAGGTAATTTTTAAACGTAATTATCCCCTTAAGCTTAAACATTCGCTTAGAAGCTGTCTGGTAAAAACTTAGATGCACTTGGCAAGGGATATTTTCAGCATGGCAATCCGTATCATATTTTCAGAAGTAGCCGTCAATATTTCAAAATCTTTGGCTAATCGACGAAACTGATTCAGCCACGCAAATGTTCGTTCTACCACCCACTACCACCCAGCGTTTAGGTAACACAGCCCATCCATCTTTGATTCGAGTTGAGATATGTAATTTCATCCCTAATTGCTCATCAGCAAATGTGACAACCGTTCTACGATAACCTTGTAATGGTCTAATAATCTTGAAGAGAAATATAGCCAACAAAAGTTGGTCATTTAGGAGAAATTAGATGAATCAGACAAATCGCAAACCTCGTCAGACATACACAGCAGAGCAGAAGCTGGAATATGCCAAGTTGATGGTGG
>QKBZ01000179.1 GCA_003245895.1 Beggiatoa sp. | reverse complement strand
GAGCCGACGCGGCAACTGTTGGGATAATGCGGTTATGGAACGGTTTTTTAGAAATCTAAAAACGGAACGTCTTAACCATCTACATTTCCTTAATCAGACCGCTGTCCATGATTGTGTTCAACGCTATATCTAGTTTTACAACTACCGCAGATTACACTCTGCTATTGACTACATGACTCCACATCAGAAAAACTTATCTTTTCTAAATGTGGCTTAGATTTTCTACAAAAAAACTTGACCATTACACTGAATTATTTTTGCTATTATCACTTCATCACAAATACAACACCTGTTGCATTACACTCTAATTTTGTTGCGTTTTACCCTTTTCCATTCAAAAAATAGGGTATATAATTTGCTTAATTATTTGTGCACTGCAAAAAACGTATTAGTTAAGAGACAATAAATACTTAGGGGTATAGACAGGTACTCGGTTATGATGACCAATGACGTACAAATCATGAATACACTGTTTCACGCGGAAAATGTGGAAGAGTTCAGCGACGCGCTGAATTATCTGCTGCATCGTACTAGCGATAAACACTTACGTGATCACACGCATCAAGCGTTACAGCAAGCTTTAACAGAGCATTTACAACGGCAGAGTGTTACTGGTCGTTTAGATGTGTTTGCGTCTATCCGTAAGCGTATTTGTAGCTTGTTACAGCAACAGCATCCCGATTGCGCGTTATAGTGGTTCAGGCAACACTCAGACAGACATCACTTCACGGCTGTCACACGACTGCAACACCTGCTACAGTCGTGTGACACAGTGCAGCAATTTATTGCTGTACTTGTTTCGTGTTATCAGATGACAAGCGCGAATAGCCTTCAAAACCAGCGGTTTCGTCAGCACTATTGATGGTTAAGAAGTTGACATTAAAGGTCGTTGCAAAATCGGCTAAGCTCATGCTGCCATTCACGGTAATGGTTGATGGATTATCTAAGCTGAGGTAAGACGCGCACGCCTCGCCAGAGTCACAAATCAAATTATCATTATCGGCATCAGTACCGGCAATGATTTGATATTGACCCGCTGACACGCCGGTAAAGCGATAGCTATAGACACCATTGCTCGCCGTTGCCCGCGCTTCTTGCACCGTTTCTAAGGTGTCAGGATCAACTAACAACACATATTGATACCCTGCATCGCCACCGCTACTGGTTTGCGTTTGTGCGACCACTTGCAGAATGATAGGCACACGCACGGTGTTTGTGCTGGAGCGAATCACAATCGTTGCTGAATATGTGCCTGCCGCTAAACTACTGCGGTTTAAAGTCACTAGATATGAACCTAAGCCGTTGCTGTCCACAGTTTGCGCAGTGACCGTAATGACATCTCCGCCATCGTCGCTTAAATCAGTGACTGTAACCGTACCGCCGCCGCCGTTGTATAAATTCAAGGTTGCGCTGGTGGTCGTGCTACCAAAGTTTAACGAAGTGGGGCTGACCACTAAGGCTGCGGCACTGGTTTGAGCAGAACTGCTGCTGCCTGCTGTTGAAGCTGCCACTGTGACCGCTTTATAAGCATTGATTAAACCATAACCGAACTGATTATCACGTCCAGAACTACCGATGTCGTCGGTAATGCGTCCGCTGCTGATTAAGCTATCAATATCATCTGGTGTTAAGTTAGGGTTAACCGCTTTCATTAAGGCGATGACACCGGAGACGTGCGGTGCTGCCATTGAAGTGCCTTGTTGATAATAATAGGTGAACTCAATGCTGTTGCTGCTGTCATCACCGAAAGTACTGGCCACTAAGTCTGCACGACCGTCACCGTCAAGGTCAGCGGTGGTTTTATCGCCACCCGGTGCGGCGACATCAATGCCGGTACCGTAGTTTGAGTAATAAGCCAGTTTTTTGCTAATGCCCACCGCACTCACTGAAATCACGCCGTCTAATGAGGCAGGATAAGTTGGTGTGCTGCTGCCATCGTTACCCGCAGCGGCCACAATAACCACACCTTGCGCCCGTGCTTGTGCAATTGCAGTAGAAAAACCGGTAGAGATGCTAGAGCCACCTAAGCTTAAGTTGATAATGTCAGCACGTTGCGCAGGCACAGTGCCGGAGTCATTGTTTAAACCTGCCGCAAAACGAATAGCCTGTTCTGCATCGTATTCGCTACCTGAACCACCACGGCCTAATACACGTAAAGGCATGATGCGCGTTAACCAGCCAACACCGGCAACACCAACACCATTATTAGTTGCTGCGCCGATAGTACCCGCGACGTGTGTGCCGTGGAAATTACTGGTGCCCGTGCGGCCTTCTTTATTACCTGGGTCATCAGGGTTGCTGTCGATGCCGTTACCGTCTTTAGCCGTAGTGGTGTTAGAAATAAAGTCGTAACCGGAGACTAATTCAGTGCGTAAGTCAGGGTGATTCAACAATACACCAGAATCCACCACCGCCACGATGACATTAGAACTGCCTAAAGTGGCATCCCATGCTTGTGGCACGTTGATCAACTTGTAATGCCATTGGTAGTCATAAAAGCTATCGTTAGGCACGCGGAGTTCATGTAATAAATAGTTAGGGCTGGCAGAAGCCACATCGCTGCGTTGCTGCAAGTCTTTTAATTGCATCAAGGTTTTATATTTATCGCATAAACTTTGCTCAGCGAATTGATCACAAGTTGTGTCGTCTGTGGATAAATTGCTTAAAGTGCTCTCATCTTCGGTAAACAACATGCGACGGGTGGTGTCGAAACTTTGGGTTTGTAAGCCCATGCTGCTTAAGGTGTTAACACTGCTTTGCGCGCTTAAGGTATTGTTTTGATCCAATTCGACGATAAATTCCCCGACGTTGAAATCATCACTTAAACGAGCACCGCGCTCGCTGGCATCACTGTTACCACTGATATTTTGACTTAAGCTCAGCACATAGTTGCTACCGCCGCTTTCAGCGCGTACTTCAATAAAATATTGACCGCTGCTACTGCTGTACAAAGATTCATTTAAACCTTGGTTAACAGAGGCATCAATAATCTGTCCGGTGCTGTTATACAGGTATAAATCCAAATCCACGCTAGATTGTGTCACCTCGGCGATAAATAAGGTGATTAACTGGCCTGACTGTAAATTTACCGTGTAAAAGTCGCTGACATCGCCACTGGTGCGCGTGCTGCCAGAATTACCTTGTCCTGCAACGTTGACATGCCCGCCGACAATAGCAGGGTTAGGGATAGTCTGGGCACTGCTTAAGGTGTTATTGCTCACGCTAGACGCATTGGCATCATTGGTATCACCATCGGCATCGACGTTACTGGCTACTGACATGCGGCCTGCCACGGTATAACCGGACACAGAACTCCCGCTACTACTGCCAGTGCTGGTACTGCTGCTGTCACTACCGCCACCGCATGCGGCTAATACGCATAAGGGTAGTAATGCGATTAGAGGTTTAATTGACATAAACATATATTCCTTGATTGGATTTAAAACTTTAACCATAGGCTTACAGCGAAAGCAGGACTAAGCAAAAAACTCGCGCTCTGTCGCTGCATCTATGCCTAAAGGACTGCTGCCCTTTTTGCGTAATTTTAAGTCGTGAAATAACACCAACATCGTTGCTTCTACTAAAGGGGTTAACAAACTGGTCACAACATTGTAAATAACCTGCCCCCATTGCAGCACTTCAACGCTGGGCGTTTGGCCTTCGGCTATGCCTGCTTGCAGCAAACTCACTACCGTTAAACCACTTAAAGTCATGACAAATAAAGGTAAAATTAACACTGCCGCTGCATGCCACCAATGCCCCCATACTAAGATATGACTTTCGCGCAATGATTCAAAAATGCCGTTATCTTCTAATAAAATCAGCAGAAGAAAAAACGACATTGATACCGCGAATAATATTCCCAATACCACCACCACAAAACCTAAGCCGACTATCAAACTATATCCCCAACAGGCCACATAAATCGGCACTATTTTCGGCATCACTTTGAGCAAAGCTTGTCTTGGATTCAGTGGTTGTTGTGCCAAATATGCCGCTTGCTGTTGAAAAATGGCTGCATATAGCCACAGCAATAAGCCTAATTGCACTGGAAATACGGTGAGCAATGAGGAGAATGCTTCAGATTTGAGCAACATATTTTCACTGTATAAGTTAGGTATCAACAAAGCTGGCAAGCTTGATACCAAGGCAATCATAAATAGCAATGGCAAAGACGGCATAAAACTTTGGCGAAATAAACGCAAGCCCAATTCTAAAAGCACCATTACGGGCTGAGGCGTTTTCGGTAGTGCAAACATAAAAATTCCTAAACAGCGAGTGGAAAGACCCCAGCGAATCGCACAGGGTTTCACGGCATTTTAGCAATTTTTAATGGTAGCGGGCGCACCTTAGCCGCTTAGTTTTTGTAGGATGGGCTGAGGTACGAAGCCCATCTGTCGCGGTAAACGATGGGCTTCCTTCGTCAGCCCATCCTACAATAATGCCTTTTCCTTAACTGAGCTGTAATAACAACCAGTCATTATACGGTTTGGATAACGGAACCTGTCGCTAGACAATTCAACAAAAAGACATTGTTTTTAGCGACAGTTTTTGATGAAGGGCGCGTATAAAAAAGCGAGAAACAGATTTATTTTGCGGTTTTACACCCAGAAGATGTTTTAAACTGCACTGTAACACTTGAATATTATGTTTTACTAATATACTGTGAGTGCGCTAGTGTCTGATTTGTCTAGTGGCTGCGGTATAAAAGAAGTTTGATTTGTATAACACATTTCTGCAACCACTCATGCTCGAATACCATAAGGGAGCTATTCATGAAACCTTTTTTATTGCCTGCGTTAATGTCCTTAACTTTATTGCATCAAGTAGCGATGGCTGAAGAAGCACCAGTCGCGCCACCTGCACCAGCAACACCTCCGGCAGTGGCTGCGCAACCTGCGCCTGCACCGGAAAAACCAGATATGGCGAAGTTCCATCAAGAACAGCAAAAAATGCATCATGACTTCATGCAAAAAATGCATGACGCGCAAGACCCGCAACAACGTCAACAAATGATGCAATCTCATATGCAAGAGATGCAACAGAACATGCAGGAAATGCATCAAATGATGATGCAAGATCGCATGGCGAACATGCCAGCACCTATGATGCAGCAAGGCATGCCTATGCCTGCGGAAGGTGAAGAAGCCTCTGAAATGCCACCGATGCCGCCAATGATGCCTTATGGCTACGGCGCAATGCCTTATCCTCCATACCCACCAATGCCAATGCCTTATGGCCGCCCACCACAATATGGCTACGGCATGGGACATGGCCCAATGTTCGGTCAACACGGTGGCATGCCACGCGGTCGCATGTTTGACGACAAACAAATGCCAGCAGGTCGTCGCGGTCAGCCAATGTGTGCTAAACACGGCATGAAGCAAGATAAGCCAAAAATGGGCATGGATATGGATAACCGTGGCGGCAACCGTCGTGCGGAAATGGAAGCACACCGCGCACAAATGGAAGCACGCTTAACGAAAATTGAAGCGATGTTGCAACAGTTGATTGATGCGCAAAACGCACCGGCTGCGCAATAAAAGATTGTAGTGTTAGCGGTGTAAACTCGTTCCCACATGCTGTGTCACTGCCATTAAGTTAAGTGATTTTGTAGGTCGGATAAGGCTTTAGCCGTCATCCGACATCACGCGCTTGAAGCTTGAACCAAGCCACTTGTGGCGGATGACGGCTTGTGCTTTATCCGCCCTACAGCTAAAGGCTTAACTTATTTCAGTTGCCCCACCATTTTTAATACGTGTGGG
>QKBZ01000451.1 GCA_003245895.1 Beggiatoa sp. | reverse complement strand
GATTCGCCAACCGAACCCGCTCAAACGCCCCCCGATCCAACTCCTTCAACGTATCCAATACATCCTTCAAGCGATGCCAAATCACCAAATCTAAGCGCGATTTACGTTCAAAATTCTGCGCCAGTGGCAGCAAACTACTCTCAATTAAATCAATCATTTGCTTAACTGCGGGTGCCCAGTCTGGTGCATTTGCCATTGTTTTCAAACTGGCTAACTGCTGCGCCAACTCCGGCAAGGCGGATAAATGGCGGCTTAACTCGCGGGTATTCTCCTGCGTGCTATTCACCTGCACTTGTGCGGCGCGTAACAAACTCTGCTGCATACCCTCAAGCGGCGTAGCTAAGGCACTTAACTCCGTTACCAAACGATTCACCGCCGCCACGCCTTCCTGTTGCTTCGGTAACTGCTGGCTATATTGACTAATCGCCTGCTGAATCGCCTGCAATTGCTGGCTTAAACCACTTAACTGACTCACCACCCGCGTCACCGGATCAGCGTCTTCACTGCCCACACTTTGCAAACGGCTAAACGTCGCCTTCACCTGCGCCCAACGCGCTTGCTGCTCCTCCGTCATCACACCGCGCAACTCGGCGAACTTCAGCAAGTTTTCCTCCGCGCCAGTGGTCAACGTCTGCGCCTCGCCCTGATAATGATCCGCGATTAAATTCTCTAACTCCTGTTCATTCATCACCGCCACCACTTTCTCCGCCAACTTATTCATATTGCGGTAACTACCTTGCAAGCGAAACGGTGGCTCGGTGCGATAGCGGTCATCTTGTGCCGCCGAGTAAATATATTGCTGATTGACTTTCAATAACACTTGCTGCACGCGGGTCAATTTCTTTAACACCGCCGTGATCTCGTTCAACTCAGTGGCGGAATAACTGTGCGCAAACTCGCTGCTATTCACCTCCTCACCTTGCGCCAAACGCAGCAAGCGATACACGTCCTCCGGCTCACGGGTCGCCAACGGCGCAAGCACCGGATTCGAGGTCAAACTATTCTCGATATAACTCAAGGCAAACGCCGCTTCTCGACCGCTTAACACATCGCCTAAATTGTAAATATCGGCACGGTTCGCCAACATATCGGGGATTTTGAACGCCTCGCCCGATTCGGTGTAAGGGTTGCCCGCCATCACCACCGCAAAGCGTTTGCCGCGCAAGTCATACGTGCGTGACTGCCCGCGCCAAATGCCCTCAATACGCCGCTGACCATCTGCCAAGGAGATAAATTTCTGTAAAAACTCAGGGTTACTGTGCTGAATATCATCTAAATACAACATCACGTTGTTGCCCATTTCCAAGGCTAAATTCAGCTTCACCAACTCTTGCCGCGCCGTCGCGTTCGGTGCTTCTTGCGGGTCTAAAGAAATGACTTGATGTCCAATCGTGGGACAGTTCACCTTGACGAAAATTAAGCCTAAACGCTGCGCCAAATATTCAATCAAGGTCGTTTTACCGTACCCCGGTGGGGAAATCAGCAGCAACATGCCCATTAAATCGGTGCGTTTCTGTTCGCCAACCGTGCTTAACTGCTTAGCGAAGTTATCGCCAATCAAGGGCAAATACACTTCATTAATCAGCTTATTACGCACAAAGGTAGTCAGCGGACGCGGCTTCAACTCCGTTAAACGCAAAGCCTTACGCTCGCGCTCAATAATCTGCTGCCGCGTCTTGCGCCATGCCCGATACGCAGGCACTTGTACTTGCTCGTACTGCTGCAACCGCGCCATAAATTCGTCTAAACGCAACTCTAACTGCCGTTGCTGCACACGCGGATGCTGTCCTAACAAGCCAGTCAACTGCACTGCCGTGCGTGCTGCGCTGGCGGTGAATGACAAGCGTTGCCGCGCCGCCAACAAAATCGCCGCCGCTTCCTGCAAAGCCTCCGCCTCAGCTTCCGCCGCAAAACCACGCAACCACGCGCTAACAAGGGCAAATTGTGCCGCTAACTGACCATCTAACGTGCCTAAAGTTTGGTTAAACTGCGTCCACTGCCCACGCTCGTTAAGCTGTTGCGTAAACTGAGTGGCTAATTGTTGATGTGCTTCTGCGACCGTGAAACTGAGCGGCGTTTGCTGCAATTCATGTAACAAATACGCGCCCGCCTGACTGACTTCTGACAATGCCAAGCGTTGCGCGGTGACAAACTCAGCGACCGCTGTTTGCAACTCCTGTTCTAAACCTTGTGCTAAACCCTGCCAACCTTGCCCAAAAATACTACGCAACTGCTGCAAACTCTGCGCACTGCTGTGCCATAATTGCGCCGCCGATTCCTCCGCCGTGTGCATCCAAAATAATTGCGCTGCTGCCCGCGAGGATGCGTTGTAACGCAATGCGCCTGCGGTGGCACTTAACTGCACTAACTGGCCTAAAATCAAGGCTGCATCGTGATCATGCACGCCGCGTTCATAGCCTTCTTCATAACGCTCAGCGGCAAATTGTCGCACCACTTGCGCCAGTTGCTCGGCATCGCTGGCAATCGCGCTTAAATCCTGTTGCTGCCACAACTTCCACGCTAAAAACTCCGCCCGATACACCGACGCATTTTCAGACACTAAACTTTGTGACCAATAGGGTTTGGCAGCGTTTAACGCCGCATCCTCAATAGTTTCAAAATAATCGGTGCCGCTTAAATGCACCGCCATCGCGCTTTCATTGTCGGCTAATTCCTGCGGCACTAAGGTCAAATCCAGTTCTTGGCTGTTCACGCTAAACTGATGTTTACCTAGCTGAATGGTCGCGCCGCCACCGCTGAATAAATCTTGTCGGTCGCGCAGTTCCCGCGTCGCTCTATCCCTCGCCGCTTTTAACTTACCCTCAATATCGCCTGCGCGTACCGTCTCGCCCAACTCGGTCAACTGGCGCACGATGTCGCGCACTTTTAACACCATCGCATCCGAGGCAAAATAAGCGTTTTGCTGATCCGGCGTTTCAAAGTTCGCCACCCGCCGCGTCACGCCATCAATAATGCGCTCCGCCGCTTGGCTTAAATTCATCGCCCGCCGCTGCCGTTCTTCGATTAAGGCTTGCTTACGGGTTTCAAAACTGCTGTACACCTCGTCGCGTTTATCGGCGATTTGCAGCAAATAATCATCAAATTCGCTAAAACGTCCCTCTAAATCCTCTAACTGCATTAATAAACGCGATAACTGTTCATCCGCTGCGTCGGGCGTGTCTACCCTGTTCATGGCAGCAGAAACACTTTGCGAAAACAGTTTAAACTGTGCGCCAAACTCGGCCTTGGCTTCGTGGCTGGCGAGTTCACGTTGTTTTAAATTCAGTTCGGCGCGAGCGCGATTTAACTTGCCGTACACCTCGGCGATGTCTTCTAAAATGCGCGTGCGGGCAGTGGTATCCTCGATTTGCAAATCATTTAACACCTCGGATAACAAGTCTAAACCTTCGCCGGTTTGCGTTAATGCCTCGCGCACGGGCGGCAATTCCAGCGAAGTTTTTAAGCTGTCTAAATCGTTTAATTGCTGGTCTAGTTGCTCGTGATAAGGCTGCAAGGCATCGGCATCGAGCAGAAACGCTACCGTGTCTTGACTAAGTTGGTTGAAATGCTCGATGGTTTCTTGTTCTAGCGCGTCGATGCGAGCCACGTCCATGTAACGCAATTCGCGCAAGGTGATCAAATGCCCGCGCTGTTGCCGCAAGCCACTTAAGCGGCTGACATAATCGGCGATGGTTTTCCAATTCGTGCGCGAGTTTAAATCGTTGAGCAATTCACGCTGTTTATTTTCTGCTGCATCAATCGCTTGTGCCGCTTCACGGCGCAAAGTTTGCACTTTCTCGAATTCATCGCGGATTAATTCCACATTGCTCAAAATGGCATGAAATTGCGCCGCTAAATTGCCGACTTCCGCCTTGTCTAACCAGTGATAACTGTCAAACGCACGCTGAATGGCAGCAACTAATTGCTCATAAGTCGCCATGCTCGGCTGTGGTTCGTCTAGCAACTTTTTGATGTTGTAGGCATCGGAAATGCCGCGCACTAAGTCGGGGTTGCCGATGTGCGCCAGTGGTGAATTGGCTTTAGGCTGTTGCGCGGCGAATTCTTCGCTGGTGTAAGGCGTTTGCCAAATTTGCACCGGATGCACTTTGGCAGGCGTGTCGTCGTCGGCTCGCAATACCACCATGCGCCCATCGTGAAATAAACAATGACCATGACAAACAATCGGCGTTTGCACTTCTCGGCGAATCAAGTTATAGGAAAACAACACCATTTTGCCAAGTGCTTCTTGATAAAACACATACAACACGTCCTCGCCATTAGGCGATCTGACCTGTTTTAAAAAGTGCATATCTTGCAAGTCATCGCCTTCAAAAATGCGCGTGTCGCCGCTTTTTAAATAATAACCACCAGGGAAAATAAAACCGTGATCTTCAGGCAGTTGAATGCAGCCTTGTCCAATGGCATCAATGCGCGTCACCGCTTCTGTGACCGTGTTAAACACTAAATAACGAAACGCTTCTTCCCGATACGGGCGAATTTTCAACAGAATCAAAGTACCTAGCTCGGCGTAAAAAATCTGCGCATCTGCCAGCGATTGATTCGGATCATCAACCGGCTCGTTATAAATGCCTAAACCATCCTCGGTATTGTCCTCAACTTTAATGGTCAGCGTGCCGCCCACGGTCTCGACAAACACTTGATCTAAAATCGAAATATGCGGGTGTTTGCCAGTGATGTGCTGCTCTCGCGTGGTGGCAATCCACTCAATGTCATGACTCGACGGATACACATTGTCGCGCTCGCCGCGATTATCAACATATTTTAAACCGCCGCCTTTTTGCTCCGCCCAGCGGAATACTTTTACATCTTTTAAAGTACGACCAATTTGGAACACGGCGAGCTTATGCCCGTTCACGGTGCGCAATTGCAGCAAACTGGCTTGTTTGTAATAGCGGTAAAGCTCGCGGAATTGATCGGCAAATTGCGGGTCGGTGAGCAAAGTGTTTTCATCTTGAACCGGATGAAACTCAACGCCTTGTTCTGTCTCTAGTAGATGTTGCAAGCTGAACACGTCCGACACCGTGGTTTCGGTTTTCATACCGACAAACACGTTATACCCCAACAGCAAATGCTCCCCAATATCGAGAATATCGCGCGGCACACAATTATTGTCCGTCCGAATGCGCGTCTGTCCCACTACTTGCATTTGCGTGCTGCCAAACAGTTTGACCCGCTGCTCATTAAGCTGCTGCAACTGCTGGCCTAGGCTTTGGCTTTGTGTGTTAAGACGGGCGCGGATCAGTTCGTAAGCACCGGCAGTGTCTTGAGCGGGGTTGGCATCATGATTAGGCGTGGTGGTGTCGTTGGTCATGAGTCGGCTTCGCTGAGTGGCTGGGGGATGGATAGGTTTAGTGTCGGGGATTTGATGGGGTTATACAAGGGGGGCGGGGATTTTGGCGACAGTTTGGGGTTGACGTGTCGAGGTCATTGTAGGCGTTACGCAGTTCAAAGCAGATTGATAGTTTTTTGTAGGGCGGATAAGGCGTTAGCCGTCATCCGCCGATATGTCGTATGACGCTACGCTTATACGACCTACAACCACTCCCATCGCCGACGGTGTAACTTCTTTATAGGATAGGCTGAAGTGTCAATTTGCAGCGTTTCATGGTGGAATACGGCTTGCGCCTATTCCACCCTACGGGATTAACCCTGCATCCGCATCGATAAATCCACCGCTTCCACATCCTTGGTCAGCGATCCTATCGAAATAAAATCAACGCCGGTTTCGGCAATGGCGCGAATAGACCCTAAATCAACGCCGCCAGAGGCTTCTAACTTAGCGCGTCCATTGACCAAAGCCACCGCCTCGCGCAGCATCGGCAAGCTGAAGTTGTCTAACAGCAAACGCACTGCGCCTGCGTTTAAGGCTTCTTGCACTTGATCTAAGGTTTCCACTTCGATGATAACGGGTGCTTGCTGCGGGTTCATTTGCTGCGCCGCTTGCAAGGCAGCAGAAATGGAACCGGCGGCCATGATGTGATTTTCCTTAATTAAAAACGCATCGAATAAGCCAATACGGTGATTCGTGCCACCGCCGCAGCGCACGGCATATTTCTGCGCAGTTCTTAAACAGGGGATGGTTTTGCGGGTGTCTAAAATCTTTGCGTTAGTGCCTGCAACTGCATCGGCGTAGCGGCGCGTTTGGGTCGCGGTGGCGGATAATAATTGCAGGAAATTCAGTGCTGAGCGTTCGCCAGTCAGCAAGCTGCGGGCGGTGCCTTGGAGCTGACATAACACTTGATCCGCGACTACTTGGCTGCCTTCGTCAACTTGCCAAGTAATTTGCACGCTAGGGTCAATTTGTTTAAACACTTCGTTAAACCACGGAATGCCTGCAATCACAGCCTCTTGCCGACTGATCACGGTCGCGTTTGCCACCGTGTCAGCGGGAATTAAACCGGCGGTTAAATCACCGCTGCCGATGTCTTCTTGTAAGGCAAGGCGCACAATGTCGCTAAGCTCGCTGGGGATAGGTACTGTCATTAACTCAATCCAGTGTTGTGAGAGGTTGACGTAAAATCAGGGTATTCCCTTGCTGTATTAAAGTGAGTTGGCGCAAGAAACTCATGCCGAGCAAGATTTCTTCGCCCTCCATATGCGGGTTAATCGAGGCGCGCACATCGTGCAAGGCAATGTCGCCAATCGCCACGCTGTTCACCTCGGTGCTGTAAGTGGTAATCGTGCCATTTGCGGTGCTGGCTTGCATCGGGCTACCACGCTGCAAATTGAGCCGATGCGCCACATTTTCAGGAATCGACACCCATGTCGCGCCTGTATCTAGCAAAAATAGCACAGGTTTACCGTTAATCGTGCCTGCGGTGACGTAGTGGCTGCCTTGGTTTTGCCGCAATACCACTTCTTTATAACCGTTTTCTCTGTCGAAACTGGTGTTAACGTCTTGATTAGGATTATTGCGTTTGTCTAGCACCGAATTAAAAAACAGCGTTAATAAGCCTAAAGCCATGATAAACGCCGCCGCTATCATCGCTTTGCCCATGCCTTGGGGAGAGGTAGACATAAAACACTCCTTGATGTAGGGCGGATAAGACGTAAGCCGCCATCCGCCGATATGTCGTATGACGCTGCGCTTATACGACCTACAGTTTCGTAAGGTTTGTAGGGTGGAATAGGCGCAAGCCGTATTCCACCATGCGGTTTATCATCTGTTTTTGCTTAGCTTTTTGCAGAATTTTATGGTGGAATACGCTGCGCTATTCCACCCTACAACGACCGTTCACGCCCTAATTTAATGACTGCCAGCGAAATACTTTACCCGCAGGCGCAGGCCGAATTTGTGCCTGTTCATAATTCGGCAAGACGGTGAAGGCCGCCAAATGTGAGGCGATGGCAATCCAGTGTTCTGTTTCAGCGATGAGCAAACTATGCCCTGCTAACGGATCGCTTAACACTGCAAAACCGTCCTCGCTACCTAGCACTAAACTATAAAAACCATCTAATTCTGCACTGATCTGCATTAATACTGCTTCGATGTCCGCTGAGTCTGTGAGTTTTGCTTGTAGCAAGTGCGCCAGAATCATGTGCTCAGAGGGCGCACAGGCAGTGCCTTTTTGCTGCCAATAACGGCGCAACTGCTGCACGTTGGCAATATGACCTTGTTGCAATAAACAATAATCCATACCGCTGCTTTGTGGTGGGCAATGTGCTAACACAGTTGGGGTTTCGCTGGCGAGATGTACTTGCACCAAGGCATGGCTGCCTTGCAAGCTGCTAAGCTGAAATTGTTGAATAAACGGCTCTGGCTGTATGCAGTCTTTGAAAATGCTCAGGCGTTTGCCGATACTTTGCACGGTTAAACGCGGCTCATTTTCTGCCAACCACTGACACACCACCTCCGCCACTTCAGACACCCATAACACGGCATGCTGGGCGCGGACTTCCATGCGCGTGTCATCGCCGAATAAGGCCGATAAGCGCTCTAACAAGGCATCCCAAGGATAAGCACCGTCATGATACAAAGTGAAGCGGGCAACGTCCGGTGCGCTAGGCGCGGCGTACCATGCTAGGCCGCAACTGTCCGCGCCGCCGTCTTGCAAAGTGTGCAACATGGCGGTTAAGTATTGCCCTAATTGCGGTTCAAGGCTGGATTGTTTGCAAAAGATGCCCGCGATGCCACACACCGTGATTGCTCCTTGGTAGCGCGTGATTGCTAAACGTCGGCGGTCTTGTCATCTTGTAGGTCGCATAAGCGAAGCGTCATGCGACATTTTTAACTCAAACCGTAAAGACGTTTAGTCCTCCAAGCGTATTTGTATCTGTTCTTGTTCCACCCGCACAGGGTAAGTGCGCAAAGGCTCCGTGGCGGGGTCTTCTAAGGGTTGCCCTGTGAGTAAGTCGAAGCGGCTGCCGTGCAGTGGGCATTTTATGCGCAAACCTTGTAACGCGCCTTGACACAAGGTCGCATCCTCATGGCTGCATAATTCATCTACCGCATAAAATTGCCCTTCTGTATTAGCGATTAACACGCGCAATTTTTCCACTTTCACACAGTGCATTTCGCCTGCGCGACAGTCTGCAACGCTGGCGACTGTGACCCAACGGCTCATACTTGCGCCCCTGCGGCTTTCAAGCGGGCTAAGGCACTGCCGTCGTTTAACACTTTGCGCACTTGTTCAGCGGCAGCGGTTAAGCTGTCATAACGGCGTAAATGCCATAAGCAGGCGGCTCCGGCGTAGACTAATGCGTCATAAGTTGCGCCGGTTTGACCTTTTAACGCAGCAATACCATGTTCTGCACTCATTTGCGCAATTTTAGCACTGTCTAAGGTAATCGGGACGGATTCGCTTACCGCATGCGCTGGCGGTAAGTCTTCTGGTACTGGCACGGCACGCAACTCTTGATGTATATCTAACTCGGTAGGTTCAATATCAATAGACTGCTCTTCGCCTTTGTCATGGTAGTAGAAGAATTTGCCACCTTGACGCAACGAAGGCACAACGCCACCTTCAACACCGCGCACGATTAAGGCGGAATCGAAACCGGCATGGCGAGCTAATAAGGCGTAAATACGTGGGTAAGGCTTATGCACATAGCCGGTGACTAAATGCGTTTTTGCTTGTCCGCGAATAGGGCCGGTTAATACTTCGACCGTGGTGATCACCGAGCGTTTTACCATTTGGGTGCGGAAATCGACTAAATCATGTAACGGTGTGCAGAATTGTTGCTGATCGACATACGTCCAACCCAGTTCAGGTTCTGCCAAACGTGCCGCTGCATCTGCCACGCTTAAGTCAACCGGTATGCCGATGCTGCGTAAAATTTGCTTATGTGTGATACCGAATTTAGGGCCGACGGTTTCCATGCCATGACACACGGTCGGCACGCCACAGGCGGCTAATACGGCGGGTAAGAAAGGCGCAGGCGGTAAGGTGCGGTTGTAACCATCGTAAGGATCGGCGATGTCTAACACTTCTGGCACGTTTGCGGTGACGGTTTGCGTCATGTCCTGAATGCCAGACAACACGCCACAGTTTTCTTCATCGGTTTCCCGCTTCATACGCAAGGCAATTAAAAAAATCGCGGTTTGTACCGGATCGACTTGGCCTTCCAAAATGGCGCGCATGCCGAGGCGTGCTTCTTCTTGAGAAATGTTTTTGCTTAATTCAGGGCCAGTGGCAATACGCTGAATAATGGAACGCATTAATAATTTTAAATTTTGCGGAGCTTCAGCAGGATGATTCATGGTCGCAAGCACTCTTTAACACGGTGTTGGGTAAAGTGCTTACTGTAGCATAGGGGGCAGGGGATTGGATCGCTGATGTTTTCTCGTTCCCATCGTCTCACGATGGGAATGCATACTGCGTCGCTCCAGCGGCGCGTTTAGGTTTCGTCATTATTATCGCTGCTTATGTTTCATCACTGTTTTAACCATTTTTCCAAAGTCCTTATCCTTCTTCCTTTTTTCCACATAAGACATTTGATTAAACTCAGACTCTTTACGCATTTTTAAATAATTTTGATAGCGTTGCTCAGACAATTCTTCAGCCTGTATAGCGGCTAAAATAGCGCAGCCTTTTTCATTGGTATGCGAGCAATTAGAAAATTTGCAGTTTTGCTCAAGTGCCAATATTTCCGAGAATGTCTCATCTAAACCTTCGTCTACCGCTAAGCTGCCCAGTTCTCGCATACCAGGGGTATCAATAATCATCGCGCCATTGTCTAAACGCACTAACTGACGGCTGGTTGTCGTATGTCGCCCTTTGCTTTGTATTTTGCTAACGGTTTGGGTTTCAAAGGTTTCATTGCCGATAATGCTGTTAAGCAAGGTTGTTTTACCAACTCCAGAGGAACCCAGCAGGCAATAAGTCATCGCTTGCTTTAATAAACTTTTGATTAAATTAATAGTTTCTTGTTCTAAATTGCTGAAGGCTATCACTTGTGTGTTAGGTGCAATATCCAACACATTTTGTTTAATCTGTTCAATATCTTCTTTGCTCATCAAATCACATTTACTGAGCAAAATAATCGGCTCGATACCACTTTCATTCACCATCACTAAGTAGCGTTCTAACCGTCTAAGGTTAAAGTTTTCATTCAAGGATTGGATGATGAAAGCCACGTCAAGATTAGCCGCAATTAGCTGTACATCGACAACCTTGCCCGCTCGCTTACGCTTTAACAGCGTTTTTCTGGGGAAAACACCATAAATAATGGCGTGAGTGTCATCATCGAAAAAGTCGGCATATACCCAGTCGCCTGTAGTCGGCAGATCACCAGCAGATTCAGAGCTATAGAGCAGGTTGCCTGATAATTCAGCAAATATCTCATTTCCGCCTTTAGTGACCGTGTAACTGTCTTTGTGTACAGCAACGACTCGCGCAATGTCATGTGCGGCGAGCATTTCTGCATTGACTTGGTTTTCAAACCAGTTGCTATAGCCGATGTTTTTCAGGTCATCCATGATAGCTTCTCTGTGTTATTGAGTTTCGTTATGGCTGAATACTATAGTCTGTAGACTCACAGACACGTCCCTTGCGACTATGCTGTCATGAAAGACATAAATCAAGCCATTTCAAAAGCGATCAACAAGTTTCGATTAGAAGCAAATCTTTCACAAGAAGAGTTAGCAGATGCTGCCAAGATACATCGAACTTATGTTAGCCAAATTGAGCGCGGACTCAAATCCCCAACCCTGCATGTGCTTTTTAATATTGCAACTGCGCTGAAAATCAATGCCAGTGACATAATACAAGAGATAGAAAAGGAAATGCATGAACTACAAAAATAACACTAAATTTAATATTAATGTTGGGTTTGCTGTAACGCATGAACATATTAAAAATGCAGCAGAACAAACAAACCTGCTTCTTTCACAACTTCCTCCGACCTTATTTAAAAGCATTGACTATAAAACGACAAGTGCAGTTATTGGCGCAATCTTTTGCGATAATATTGCTAAACAAACAGCCAGTATTGTTAACCCAATTGAGAAGGGGCATCCTGATATCATTCCTGCTGATGGAGCGAATTCTTCAGAAGAAATATTACGCAATTATCCCTGTGGTCTTGAAATAAAATGCACTGTGGGAAATATTAAAAAAGGAGCTAATTTAAGAGCAGGTGAAACACGAATACATGAACTGACGGGCATCACTTGGCAGGCTCATCATCGTGAAGTAAAAGAATTATTAGGGCTTATATGGGATTTTGTAAATGATGGATATACATTTAACTACCCAGCTATTACAGGTGCGTTTTATAGTTCAGCATTGATCGAAGACGATTGGGGTATGATCAGTGGTACAACGGGAAGAAATACAAAAGTGACAGGTATGAAAACGAGCGGAAAAGAAAAAATGGGATGTGGTTGGGTCATTATCATTGAGGATGAACAGTATCTGAACAAGTATCAACAATTCTTAAAATTTAAAGCAGAATAGTAAGTAATTGGACAATTTTATGCAAAACCTATAGCGTTGATATTGCTATACTTCTACCGCTTTAAAATATCAATTAATTAAATCTTGTTACTTATTAAGTAAACATTTCAATTTGTGGTTGCTCATGCTCAGATCGATAAAAAATCATTTCTTTACTCGTTTTACCTGCAATGCCTTTTAAGTTCAGTAGTGGTTTAAAAGGCAAATAGTCTCCATATAAACCTTCACAAAAAATCACTTCCCCTTTTCTTGCCTTTGCCCACTCTGCTAATTTTTGATAATCCATTAGAGCACTAGAATAGTGATAACCCATGCCCGGCTCATTCTTATAGGGAGGGTCAATAAACCAAGTTGCTTCAATATTTGGTGCTAAAGAATAATCAGCGCAGATAATTTCCCAATGAGTCACTTTAGCTAAATTTTCAGACATGACTCTTTTGCTAATTTCCCAATTTCTTGCTAGTACAGGCGTTACCTTAATTGTTTTGTATTTAAATGCCTGTTTAGTCGCAGCATGAATAATATGTAGAAATTCTGAACTTTTTTCCCCTGGTTTTAAATCAGGAAGATTTCTAATAGTTTGTGGAGTTGCTTCATTGATAAGCCATTCCCAAATAGCTGCAACTCGCTGATCTTTCTCAATGAGAATGACTTGTTTTTTCCAATGATCGGAATGAAAAGAGTATGCAGCAGCACCTGCAAAGGGTTCCACTATCACATCATAATTTGGAGCAGGATAATGCTTTGCTATTTGCTTTTTACGACCGTAGTAATAAAACAAAATTCAACCTATAAATATGAAATTTAACCTTAGACTAACATATGAAAACACTGCTATGAATACTATAGTATTTTAAAAATAACAATGCTAGTCAAACGGCCTGAAAATACGCACATGCGTTAACTTGTTGCTTATTCGCAATCAATCCCGCGCTCGGTTCTTTACACTGTCTAGGCACATCATTACTGAAAAACAAACAATTGCGACAAACGCGAGTTGAGGTACGGCAACCGGGGCAAATTGAGGCTTTTCCATAACCTGTTTGCTTCAGGGGATGACCACAACGCCAGCAGATATGCGGTTTTTTAGGGTGCATGTTCAATCAACCTATTTTGGCAAAAAAGTGTTTAGACATACTGACCAGCGCACCAGCCGGACGACCATGCCCATTGAAAATTATAGCCCCCTAGCCAACCGGTTACATCTAACACCTCGCCGATAAAATAGAGATTCGGCACTTTCAATGCTTCCATTGTTTTAGAGGAAACAGCGTTGCAATCGACACCGCCTACGGTGACTTCTGCCGTGCGATAGCCTTCGGTGCCATTTGGTTTAATGGCATAGTTGTGTAAACAGGTTTCGATTTCTGCGTGTTGTGCATGTGTGAGTTGGTTTAATGGGCAAGTGCACAGTGTTTGCGAGAGCAAGGTGGTGATCAGACGTTGCGGCAAATAAGTCGAGAGTGTTGTTTTAAGTTGTTGTTTAGGGCTTGTTTGCTTAGCTTGAGCAAGTTCGCTGGCAATATCGACATTTGGCAACCAGTTAATGTTTACCGCCTCTCCCGCTTGCCAATAAGACGAAATTTGCAAAATGGCAGGGCCACTCAAACCTCGGTGGGTAAATAACACATTTTCACGAAATTGCTGTTGCCCACAACTAACGATGGCTTCTACCGCAATACCGGACAGTTGGGCAAATTGTTCGCGGTCGTGTGGTTGCAAGGTGAAAGGAACAAGTCCTGCATTGGGCGGCCAGACTTTGATGCCAAATTGTTCCGCGATGTGGTAGCCAAAAGGGGTCGATCCCATGGTAGGGATAGAGAGTCCGCCGGTTGCTATGACTAGCGATGTGCAGTTGATGCTGTTGTTTTGGGTTTGAAGCTGAAAACCGTCTTGTTGTTGTGCCACGCTTTCAATCGGGGTTTTGTAGCGGACGGTCACGCCCACGTTTTGACATTCTTGCAACAACATATCGAGTATGTCTTTAGCACTGTTATCGCAAAAGAGTTGCCCGTGATCACGCTCATGGTAGGGGATATTGTAAACACTGACCAAGGCGATGAAATCCCACTGAGTGAAGCGGCTTAAGGCAGATTTAACGAAGTGTGGATTGTGTGAGAGGTAGTTTTCTGCGCTGACATCGTAATTGGTGAAATTGCAGCGACCGCCGCCAGACATCCGAATTTTATTGCCTGCTTTTCGGGTGTGTTCTAGCACCAGCACTTTACGCCCACGTTTTCCGGCTTCAATTGCGCACATTAGTCCTGATGCGCCTGCACCGATTACTACAACATCCAGATTTTCTGCGGTACTCATAGGGGGTAAAAAAGTTTTTGAGAAAAATAGTAAAAGTTAAAAAGTCTTCTTAGAGAAATGAGATTATTATACTTTGAGCTTTAAGAAACGGGGTTTTAATTTCTTCTTTTATAATTTTATTAAAAACATTTGTATCAAAAAAATCTCATTTTCTACCTTTCTTATAATCATAATCACTATCCGGTGGAAAATTGCCAAATAAATCAACCAACTGCCGTTGTTTTCTGCGTTGAATAAATTCTTTAAGTGCTTGATTTACAGTATCCTTTTTACTCCCAAAACCACCAATATCAAGTGCTTCACTTAGCAACTTAGGGTCTATTGATAAATGCGTTGCCATGTTATACGCCTCTTTAAATCAAACCATGTGTAATATAGTTAGGAGTTACGCAGTTCAAAATGAATTGTTTAAATTTTCGTAGGGCGGATAAGACGTTAGCCGTCATCCGCCGATGTGTCGTATGACGCTGCGCTTATACGACCTACAATCGTTCTCATCGCCAACTGCGTAACTTCTAATAGTAAAAGAAAATCACTTTTTCAAAACAACACCACACGAGAAACACAGATGAGCAAACCAACTACTTTAGATAACAACATTGCAATATTTTTAATGTCCATTGGCAATATATTAATATTTATTGCCATGTTTTCCACTTACCTATGGTGTTTACCAGTAGGATTACTGATGGATTTAGTGGGCGTTTATTTTTACACCACCAATAAAAGAAAAAGCAATCAATCAAAAACGGTTTAATGCACACCATTCGCGCCGCAAATGGATGCGGCGCAAACCGTCCACTTTTTTTAAGGATATAACGCCTGTTTTAAACGATTCAGCGCAGTTTCCAAAGTCGAGCGCGGACAACCAAAATTTAGCCGCACAAAACCTTCACCACCTGCACCAAACGTCACACCATCATTTAACGCCACTTTTGCCTGTTCCAATAACAGTTTATGCGGGTTGTCATGTGCTAAATCGCGGAAATCTAGCCAAGTTAAATACGTGGCTTCTGGCACGGTGGCGCGTATATCAGGCAACTGAGTTTGCACAAACTGTTGTACATAATCTCGGTTAGCCGCTAAATAACGCAATAAATCTTGCAACCACGGATCACCATGCTCATAAGCAGCAATCGCAGCCACTAAGCCCAAAATATTCACTTCTGGAATAATACCCGCTGCGGCGCGTTTCACTTGTTTACGCAACTGCGCATTTTGCACTACCGCAAAGCTACACCCTAAACCCGCAATATTAAAGGTTTTGCTAGGTGCCATTAAGGTAATGCAGTTGTCAGCGATTTCTGGCGCAAGACTTGCCATCGGTACATGTTGACGACCGTCTAAGACTAAATCACAATGAATCTCATCAGAGCAAATCACCACATCGTTTGCTAAACAATGCTCTGCTAACTGCGTTAACTCCTCAGGTGTCCATAAACGCCCGACGGGATTATGCGGATGGCAAAGAATAAATAGAGAAGTATCTGGCGTAAGTGCTGCCTTAAACGCGGCTAAATCCTGTTCATAATACAGTTGTTGTGTCTCAACTTGACGAGCAGCCAATTCAACCACACTTAACTGTCGTGCTTGGTTAGTCGGTGCTGTTAAAAAAGGCGGATAGACAGGCGTTTGTACCACGACCTTATCCCCTGCCTTGCCAATGGCACGACACATAACATTTAAACCAGCCACTAAGCCTGGTAAAAACACAATATGCTCAGGACTCACCTGCCAACGATACAAGCGGGCTAGGCGATCACAGATTAAGTCTGCTAAACGCTGTGTTTCGCCACCATAACCAAATACACCATGTGCAATGCGGGCTTGCAAGGCATCTAACACGGCGGGAGGCGACACAAAATCCATATCCGCAACCCATAACGGCAAAATATCTTTAGGGTATTTCTGCCACTTCATACTGTCTGAGCCGTGGCGCTCTATTACATCATCAAAATTATACGTCATCATGATCAAAGCATTTCATTTAGAGGTGAGTAGTCGAAAATTTTGCACGATAATAGACGCTAGTTGAAGCGTTTTTGTTGAATAATGCTTAAAGTAGGCTTTGGCATTTTAAGTGCAGTGAATGTTACAATTAACTATTCTAACTATTTATTCATATTACATTTTACCTGATCTATCACCACAGAATTTATCTGTGAATTGCTACGTTTTGCCTATTGTCTAACATATTACTTTCATGAACTATGTCGCTAAAGTATTAATCGTTGATGATACGCCAGAAAATATTGGTGTTTTATTTGAGTTATTAAATACACATCACTTTGATGTATTTATTGCTCAAAGCGGTGAAAATGCGCTGCAAATTGCTGAATCAGAATCTCCTGATATTGTGTTATTAGATATTATGATGCCCGGCGGCATGGATGGTTTTGAAGTCTGTCGGCAATTAAAAGCCAATGAAATGACAAGTGATATTCCTGTCATATTTATGACGGCATTAGCCGAAACCGGCGATAAAATACGCGGTTTTAAACTAGGTGCGGTCGATTATGTCACTAAACCTTTTCATCAAGAAGAAGTACTTGCCCGCATCGACACCCATTTAACCTTACGCGCATTACAACAGCAATTACAATTAAAAAATAAACATTTACAACAGGAAATTGAGGAGCGTAAAAGGATTGAAGAAGAATTGCAGGTTGCTAATCAAACTTTGCAGCAATTAGCGAATTTAGACGGCCTTACCTTAATTGCTAATCGGCGCCGTTTTGATGAATATTTAACGCAAAGCTGGCAGCATCATCAATATATTAAAAAACCATTAGCATTGCTGTTTTGTGATATTGATTACTTTAAAAATTATAATGACCATTACGGGCATTTAATGGGTGATGATTGCTTGCAAAAGGTCGCTACAGCATTGAGCAAAGCAACCCGTAAACCCTGCGATTTAGCCGCCCGCTATGGGGGAGAGGAGTTCGCATTAGTATTACCTGAAACGCGCTTAGAAGATGCAATTCGTATCGCACAGCGTTTGCAAAGTATTATTGCAGACTTAAAACTTGAACATGCTTCTTCTAAAGTGTCACCGTATATTACGCTCAGCATTGGTGTGGTGGTGACGATACCCACGCCTGAGCAGTCGCCACAAATGTTATTGGCTAAAGCCGATCAAGCACTTTATCGCGCCAAGACACAAGGACGTAATCAAATCGTTACCCAAGAATAGGATTTTCATATGATAGGACGTTTGCGCGGGCGTTTGCTGGAAAAACAAGCCCCCAATTTGGTTTTAGATGTACAAGGCGTGGGCTATGAACTGCAAGCCCCAATGTCCACTTTTTACCAATTACCCGAATTAGAGCAAGAAGTGAGCTTGTTCACCCATTTAAGCGTGCGTGAGGATGCGCATGTGTTATATGGTTTTAGCAGCGATAACGAGCGGCAATTATTCCGTACCTTAATCCGTGTCAATGGCGTAGGGCCTAAATTGGCTTTAAGCATTTTATCGGCGATGGAGTTTGAAGCCTTTTTAAACTGTGTGCAGCAGAATGACAGCACGACTTTAACTCGTATCCCTGGCGTGGGTAAAAAAACCGCTGAGCGCCTTATTGTCGAAATGCGCGACCGCTTAGATGGTTTGCCTAACCAAGGCGCACAAGTAGAAGCCCCTGCGATGCGTTTAACCGCAGGCATTGCCTCGCCACAAGAAGATGCTATCAGTGCGTTAATTGCCTTAGGCTATAAACCGCAAGAGGCGAGCCGGTGGGTGCAAAGCGTACAAGAAGAAGGTTTAAGCAGCGAAGCGTTGATTCGACGTGCCTTGAAAGCCGCCTTATAGTCATTGTGTTGTTTTTATCTCGGTAGGCGGTGTTTGTGCGGACTCTCTGGCATGAATGTCAACGGTGAGCATGGGGTCTTTAGAAGCTTCGCCGTAATTGGGTAAGGGTTCAGTCACCGCCGAAGCATTGGAGCCGTCAGTGTTTGGCAAGCCGTTGGTGACATTAGTGGCGGGTGAACTCAGTTGCGTATAGACAATATAAGCACTCGTCCCCACTATTAACATCAAGCTCGAAAATACCAGCATTTTTAGCAATACTGGAAAACAAGCGGCGAATAACAACAAAGCCCCCACCACGACAATAAGACTGGTCAAACTGGGGTCTAGGTGATGTTCCCACGAAACAAAGGCAAGAAACAGCAGAAAACCTGCTAAGCCTGACAATAATAATGCTTTGCCCATCATGTCCCCCAATCATCTCTAATCCATTCTGTATTCACTTAAGTATGTAACTAAGCTTATGCAATTTCATTACGCTGTCGATCTCACCCGTCCCGAAACCAATTTATTACAAGTACGCTTAACCATTAGCGAACTAGAGCCAAACTGTCAGCAATTAACTTGCTTTTTACCGGCATGGAGTCCCGGCTCTTATTTAGTGCGCGATTATGTGCGTCATATTCAGTGGTTACGCGCTTATAACGCTGAAGGTAGCCCTATTGAGGCACATAAAACCAGCAAAGCACAATGGCAAATTGAATGGTCAGCTTCGTTAGAGGCCATCGTCATTGAATACGAAGTTTATGCCCATGAATTCAATGTACGCGGCAGCCATGTGGATGCCAGCCATGCCTTTTTGCATGGCCCTTCTTGTTTTATTGGTGTGCTCGGTGCAGATGTGCAACAACCACGTTTAAGCCTACAGTTGCCAGAAAACTGGCAACACGTGACGACCGGTCTCACTTACATCAATCACGCGGGACGGTTTTGGCAATTCTGCGCCGCTGATTATGATGATTTATTAGATTGTCCGCTAGAAATCGGCAATCAGCAGTGTTTTAAATTTGAGGTAGACGGCGTGCCACACGAGGTGGCGGTCTATGGTCAAACCCTTGTGCCTGCTAGCAGTTTAATCGACGATATACAGCGCATTGTAGCGACTGAACTGAGCATGATGGGCGGCGCACCGTATGCGCGTTATGTGTTCATTGCCCATTTTGCACCTGAAGCCTATGGCGGTTTAGAACACAGCAACTCCACTGCGGTGCAATTCGACGGACGACAATTAGCTGAGCGGAAAAACTACTTGAAATGGCTGGGCTTAATCTCCCATGAGTTTTTCCACACATGGAATATTAAGCGCATTCGCCCCCGCGAGTTAGGCCCGTTTGACTATCAGCAAGAAAATTACACCACGATGTTATGGTTGGCAGAGGGCTTAACCAGCTTTGTTGATGATGTGGTGTTAATACGCGCCGGTTTGTGTACTTTAGACGAATACTTAGAGATTCAGCGCGAAAACCTTGAGCGTTATTTTCAAACCTATGGCCGCAAGGTGCAGTCTTTAGAAGATAGCTCTTATGATGCGTGGATTAAGCTGTATCGCCCTGAAGAAAACAGCCCGAATATCACCATTAGTTACTACCTAAAAGGCTTGTTGGTGTTTAGTTTGCTTAACTGTTTGTTATGGAAACATCAGCAACGCATGGATGCGTTAATACAGGCTTTGTGGCAACGCTGGCAAGCACAGCCAGAATTGGGTATGACCACGGAAGAAGTGTTAAACATCGTCGAGCAATTGACAGATGCTGACGGGCGGACGCAATTGCAACACTGGTTACGCAGCACAGAAGAATTAGAGTTTACTAAATACTATGCTGACATCGGTATTGGTTTAGTGTGGGAACCAGCAAAAACGGTTGATTTAGGCATTAAATGGGAAGTGGTGAAAAATCGCTTAACCATTAAAACGGTTTACCGTGAGGGTGCGGCGTGGCGTAGTGGCTTGAATGCAGGGGATGAGGTGTTGGCTGTCGATGGGATACGTTTGTATGCAGACGAGCCGTTAGACAAGATTGCGAGCTTTTTCCAACCCGAAAAAACTTATCAGGTGTTAGTCGCCCGTTTAGGTCAAATAAGCACAGTGACGCTGACCACTGAGGCGATACCGCCTAAGCTGGCTAAACTGAGCAGTACAAATCCTACCTTAACTCAGCGTGTATTAATGGGCGAAGTGTAAGCGCACATTAATGCTGGTCGGATGTGGTGGCCGCGCTTGCGCTGTTCACAAATGCAGAGGACACCGCCACATTCTGACACGTTGAGCCTTGAATGGCCGTGAAGTCTGGGCAACGTGTAGTTTGGTCTGTAATTTGCACTTCCAATAATTGAGACAACTCTAATTGTTTTAAGGCATTTAATACCTGTTTTGAATCTTGCAGTGCATTGACTTGTGCCATCGACAACAAACTCGCCAACATGCCATAAAATGCTAAGTAAACAAAGCCTTTCATTGTATTTGTCCTATTGATACAGGGGAATGGCTAAATAAGGAATGGCTGGCATTTCGCCACACATGATGCTTAAGGACTGCAAGCTGTGTGAGGTGAGATTTGTGAGTGCATGAATGAGTGCAAACGCTGTTGGTATAGGTTTGCCTCACAAACAATTGAGTATGCAGTGTGTTATCAACGATCATATTGCTACTAATTATTTTATTTATCAAAGAGTTGTTCCGCCTCTCACGCATCCCAGCGCCTTTAGCTAAAACAGCCTCGCATTCAGAAATACTCACTTGATAGCCATACCATCAAGATAGTTTTTTCTAAATC
>QKBZ01000214.1 GCA_003245895.1 Beggiatoa sp. | reverse complement strand
GCAAGGCAAAAATTAAAGCACCTAAGCTTGCAGCTAATAAACTAAACTGACGTGGATAATTTAACTGCGGCAAACGCAATAAAATATAAATTAACAAATATAACCAAACAGCATTGGCCGCATGTAATAAGTTATTGCTTAAATGATAACCTAACAGATTTTCACCCCAAAGTGCATAATCCAGCATATAGGAAAAACGGGTGCTAGGTGCCCAATAGGCAGAATCTAAACTGATTAAAATATTATATAAATTTTCTAAAGAAAACTGGTGTAAAGATTCATCCAGTATGATGTATTCATAATCATCTAAATAAACAAAACTATAAAATAAGCTTGGATAATAAGCCCAAAAGGTGATGGCAAAAATTATCAGCGCAATCAAAGCAAAAAGGCGTTTATGCGTTATCATAAAAATGTCTATCAATGCTTATTGTTTAGGTGTTGCTAATATTTGCTGCACTTTCTGTTGTAATTGTTGTGCAGGTTCATAGCTAGGGTTGCATAACAAAGCTTGTGTCAGCAATTGATCCGCCGTGTGATAATCTGTTTGCTCATAATGAATTAAGGCCATATTAAAAAACACACTTTCAATGTTGCTTAAACATTTTTGTGCACCTTGTACTAACTGGGTAAAAGCCTGCAAAGCCGCAGGTTTATTACCAAGCTTTAAATACAAAACAGCTATCGCGTTATAACAATCAAAACACTGTGGATTTAAGCTAGCCGCACGTTGATAATGTGTGAGTGCTTGTGTGAGTTTGTTTTCTCGATAATAGGTTTTCGCCAGTTCTTGGTGTGCCGTTGAATTATCAGGGTAATAAGCCACCACCGTTTGCCAGAACACTAAACCATTGTGCCAAATACGTTGCTGTTGCTGATTTAAACCAACTAAGCCTGTGAACACTAACAGCAGTGCAAAGGCTGCGAGGTATTTAGTTTTATGTCGCCAAAACAGGGCAACAGCCAGCCCTAGCAAAACGTAAAGTGCAATCGCAGGTAAATAAGTGAAACGATCCGCACCTGCATTTACTTGATTAAAACTAACAATGCCTAAAGTGGGAAATAAACTGATGAGAAAAAAGCCCCACGCAAATAAGAGCACTGAATATTGTCGTTGGTAATAAAACAGCAAAATGCTCATTAAAATGACTGCAATTAACGGCAGCCATGTTAATTGTGTTGGGTCAGGAAACGGGTAAAAAGGCGATAAGGTCAGCGGAATTAAACTGTGTGCAATATACATTAACACCATATCTGCCGCATTGAGCAGACGGGTAGTCATCGTAACTTGTGTTAAGTCTGCAACATTATGTATTTCTGCATGCGCAAACACAGCTAATACTGCGGGAATCAATGCTAATATAGCAAATGGTATTTTTTCAATTAAAACAATTTTCCACTGCGATTTTGTAAAGCGTTTAAATATATAGCCATCAAATAACAGTAAGAGTACAGGCAATACCATTACAATCGGTTTCGCACCGATAGCAGCAAGGAAACATAGCAGGCTGAGGCTGTAGAAAACCGCTTTACAGCGTGTTTTTAAATAAGCGAAATAGGCAGAGACTGTTAATAACAGTAGAAATAAGCTTAAAACATCTTTGCGCGAAGCAATCCACGATACCGCCTCGACATTTTGCGGGTGTATGGCAAATAAACAGGCGGTTGTACCCGCAGCAATTAAACGAAAAGTATCGGTATAGCGAGTGTTAGCAACACCTAAGCAAAACCAGATTAATAGGAAAATTCCGACCGCATTGAAAGCATGTAAAAAGTGATTGGTTAAATGATAACCAAATGGATTGGCTTGCCAGAACTGGTAGTCGATTAAATAAGAAAAGCGGGTGGTCGGCCCCCAGTAGGCATCGGCGGTACTGGTGAGCAAATGATATAGATTTGCAAAAGAAAACGTATGGGTGCTTTCATCTAAGATGGCATAACTATAGTCATCAAGATAGATGAAATCATGGAATAAGCTAGGGTAATAAGTAAAGAAAGCAGCACTAAAAACAATAATGGCAATCAGTGCTAATTTTAAGTTACGCATAATTCGCACGTCGAACACATTAGGGAATGCTGCCAGCCATGAAAAAGTTTAGTGTAGGGCGGATAAGGCGAAGCCGTCATCCGCCGGTAATATCGCATGACGCTTCGCTCATGCGACCTACAAAGCTTTTTTAACGCTTACGCGCATTGGCCATCGCTTCTGCTAAGGCAGAACCCATTGCCGTCATAGGCTGTTGTTGTTGTGATTGGCGGTTTTTCTGTTGACCGCCTTTACCACCACCATTAGAACGCGGTTGTCCACCTTTGCCGCCACCATTTTTCGGTGCGCCTTGGCCTGTTTTCGCAGGGCGTGCATTGGCTGGAGCAGCGGCACTTGGTGCGCTTTCTTGTAAACGCATGGTCAAGGCCACCCGTTTGCGTTTTAAGTCCACTTCTAACACTTTCACTTTTACCACGTCGCCTGCTTTCACCACATCGCGTGGGTCTTTGACGAAGCTATTGGCTAAAGCGGAAATGTGTACCAAGCCATCTTGGTGCACACCGATGTCCACAAATGCACCAAAGTTAGTCACATTTGTCACCACGCCTTCCAAAGTCATGCCGACTTCTAAGTCGTTTAAGTTTTCCACGCCTTCACGGAAAGCAGCGGTTTTAAATTCAGGACGTGGGTCACGACCGGGTTTTTCTAACTCTTTTAAAATATCTGTCACAGTGGGTAAACCAAATTGATCATCAGTAAATTCAGCCGGTTTTAAACCGCGTAAAAAGCCAGTGTCACCTAACACCACTTTAATCGGTTTTTGGCATTTGTCTAAAATACGTTCTACCAGCGGATACGCTTCAGGATGCACCGCAGAGGCATCTAATGGGTTGTCACCATCCATAATGCGTAAGAAACCGGCGGCTAATTCAAAAGTTTTATCGCCTAAACGTGGCACTTTGCGCAGCGTTTCGCGGTTGTTGAAAGCACCGTTTTCATCGCGGAAGCTGACAATATTGCGAGCCAGCGTTTGCGATAAGCCAGAAATACGGCTTAATAACGGTACAGAAGCAGTGTTGACATCTACGCCCACCGCGTTTACGCAGTCCTCGACTACCGCATCCAGAGAGCGGGCGAGCTGGCTTTGATTAACATCGTGTTGATATTGACCCACACCAATCGATTTCGGGTCAATTTTCACTAATTCTGCTAATGGGTCTTGTAAGCGGCGTGCGATAGACACCGCACCACGAATGGAAACGTCTAAATCGGGGAATTCGTTTGCCGCTAATTCAGAGGCAGAATAGACCGACGCACCGGCCTCAGACACCATGATTTTATTCAGTTTTAATTCAGGATGTTGGCGAACTAAATCTGCGACTAAGCGATCTGTTTCTCGCGAAGCCGTGCCATTACCAATACTGATTAATTCGATTTCATGCTTAGCAGCAACGGCGGCTAACACTTTAATCGCGGGTTCCCATTGGTTTTTCGGCGCGTGTGGGTAAATGGTGCCGTGTTCGACTAATTTACCAGTACGGTCGATCACCGCGAACTTAACGCCAGTTCTCAAGCCGGGGTCTAAACCGATAGTCGGACGAGGCCCCGCAGGAGCAGCTAATAATAAGTCGTGTAAGTTGCTAGCGAATACTTTAATCGCTTCCAACTCTGCTGACTCACGCACGCGCATGAATAACTCGACATCTAAATGCAGACGGATTTTAAAACGCCATGCCCAGCGAGCGGTGTCTACTAACCATTTATCTGCCGCACGGCCTTGGTCTTGAATCTTAAAGTGGTTGGCGATCATGCCTTCACAAGGATGGGTCGCGGTTAAGCCGGTTTCTTCTTCAGGACTTAACTGAATGCTTAAGCGCAATACATCTTCGTTACGGCCTCGGAATAAGGCTAAGGCGCGGTGCGAAGGCATGTTTTTTAACGGTTCGTTATGCTCGAAATAATCCGAGAATTTCGCGCCTTCCTCTGTTTTGCCTTCTGCCACTTTAGACACTAACAAAGCGCTATCCCATAAGAATTCACGCAACTTGCCTAATAATTCCGCATCTTCGGCGAATTGTTCCATTAAGATTTGGCGAGCACCATCCAAGGCTTGTTTGGTGTCGACAATAGGGTGTTCTGCGTGATCAGGATTGAGATAGCCGCTGGCAGTGGCTTCGGGGTCTAAGGTGGGGTCTTGTAACAGGGCTTGAGCAAGCGGTTCTAAACCAGCTTCGCGGGCAATTTGTGCTTTAGTGCGGCGTTTAGGCTTATAAGGTAAGTATAAATCTTCTAAGCGGTTTTTCGTTTCAGCTTCCCGTATTTGTTGTTCCAACTCAGGGGTTAGCTTGTCTTGTTCTGAGATACTGGCGAGGATGGTTTCACGACGTTCTTCTAATTCTCGTAAATAGCGCAATCGCTCTTCAAGATTCCGAAGTTGGGTGTCATCTAAACCACCGGTGACTTCCTTACGGTAACGTGCGACAAAGGGTACGGTAGCACCTTCATCCAGTAACGTAATGGCAGCCGTCACTTGCCAATCTTGCACCGAGAGTTCTTCGGCAATCCGTTGAGCAATGGTATTCATGAGTTAATCAACAGTCCTTCAATCAGTAAAACAATATGCAATAACTTGCTGAGATAGCGCAGTTTTCAGGCAAGTTGAGGCGTGAAAAACGAGCATACTTTTTCAAAATTGCGCTCATTATATTAGAAAGCCACTGCGGTCGCAGTGTATTTTTACACTTTTAATGCGCAAAGGCTGGCTGAGAATATGCAATAGAGTGTTGAAAGAAGCTGAATTGTGTCAGTTTTGTTACAAGCCAAATCGCTGTCTCCACTGGCAGCATAATCCCCTGTGGAATGTAAGTATTTAGGTAGGAGCCGCCGTTAAAAAGGTTTAAGATACCGTTTGCACCGTTAGATATGCAGTTTTGTCTGTATATTTACTGGTGGTTGCCGTGTATCGCGCATAAAACGGTTAAGTTTGGCACTTCATTGATTGCATTGTTTTATTTGTTGTTAAGGAGACATACACATGTCGACGTCTGTACTCACCCTCAAAACCCGCTTATTTGGGCTGACTGGGGGGCTTTTGCTGTTGTTTGGTTTAACCTTGTCAACGAACTGGTGGCACTTAGCAAAGCTTGAGCAACAATCGTCGATTTTAGCGGAAACAGAAATTCCTATTCTGGGGCATTTATTAAACTTTCAGCAATTGCATACGGAAACGCATGCCGTTTTGATCGAAGGTTTAAGTCGTACTCCCCACCAATTACCCGCAATAGAAGTCTTAGAACGCCAGAATATTCATCAACAAACGGTGTTGTCACAAATTGAGGAATTGCTCAATACAGAAAGCCGTTATGCCCTAAACAGTATTCAACAACATCACCTTGAGCAACTAAAGCAACAAACCTTGCGTTTGCGTGAGCAACAGGAAATTTATCAAGCCAGTTTAGTCGAATTAGTAAAGCTTGCTGCGAATCCGATTACTGATCAACATTTAGATTTACAAGCACAATTAGAAAACTTACAAACCTTAACCAATAACTTACGAAATTCTTTAGAAACTTTTAGCGGTCAACAATTGGCAGGACAGCAAGCGATTATCACCCAAGTACGTGACCAAGTTACTGTTTTAGCATTTTTATTTATCTTATTGGCAACAGTGTTAAGCCTTAGTTTGTATTGGTATTTGCAAAACCAGTTAGGTGGAGAATTAAGTGCTATACAACGCTTAATGCAGAAATTATTACAGCAAAGTCAGCAAGAGCAAAATATTCATTTAGAAC
>QKBZ01000375.1 GCA_003245895.1 Beggiatoa sp. | reverse complement strand
TAACTTAATCCAATCTAATTGCTTTACATCAACTGTTTTGTACTTTATTTTCTTCATCGAGAGAACGCCTGTTTTGTCTGTAGTAGGACTGGGGACTTTATCCTATTCGGGCGTTCTCTTTTTTTTGTACTATAGCTGACTACAGCACTTAATTTACAAGTCAGCAAATCGATCAGTCGCTTCTAACAAAGCAGTGCGAATCCCCGGTTCAGCAGGCGCATGCCCCGCGTCAGGTACGATGATCAATTCTGACTCTGGCCATGCTTGGTGCAAATCCCATGCGGATTTCATCGGGCATACTACATCGTAACGCCCTTGTACGATGACAGCGGGTAAATGACGAATATTGCCAACATCACGCAACAACTGATCATCAACTTCAAAAAAGCCGCGATTAACAAAATAATGGTTTTCGATACGAGCGAAGGCTTCAGCAAAGCGATCTTCGGTAAAATGCGCCATCATATCAGGGTCTTGGTATAAACGACTGGTCGCCGCTTCCCATAAACTCCACGCTTTAGTCGCTGCGCTGCGTACTTTCGGATCATCGCTGTTTAAGCGTTTGTGATAAGCGGTGATCAAATCGCCGCGTTCTTCTTCAGGAATTTGCGCCAGATAATTCTGCCACGCATCAGGGTAGATATAGCTACAACCTTGCTGGTAAAACCACTGTAATTCCTCATGCCGCAACATGAAAATGCCGCGCAGAATTAAACCTAAGCAGCTTTCAGGATAAGTTTCGCTATAGGCTAAAGCTAAGGTACTGCCCCAACTACCGCCGAAAACTGTCCATTGTTCGATTTGTAAATATTGCCGTAACTGCTCAATATCGGAAACGGAATGCCATGTGCTATTGTGGCGCAACTCCGCGTGTGGGGTACTGCGTCCGCAACCGCGTTGGTCAAATAACACCACGCGCCAGCGCTCAGGGTCAAAAAATTGACGATAAAACGGCTCGATTTGCCCACCGGGGCCACCGTGTAAAAACACAATCGGCTTACCGTTAGGATTACCCACTTGTTCATAATATAAAGTATGGATGTCGGAAACTTCTAAGAAGCCTTGATCATAAGGCGTGATAGCAGGATACAGTTCGCGCATAATAGATGGCCATTGAGAGCAGGTTAAATGGTTCGCCGAAACCCTATCGGCAAGGATTGAACGTGGCATCAGGCCACGGCAGTGTATACATTTTAGCGTTAAGTTAACTCACAGATAATGACTTTAAACAACGAATTCAATTACGCCTACGGTTGCCCCAACGCACGGGCAACGCTTCGACAACAGCCTGCTGACTTCCAAGTTGATGAAATCAGCCCCGTGACTGCCAGTGGCGAAGGCGAGCATGTGTTATTACACATTCGCAAAGTGGGCGAAAATACCGATTGGGTGGCAAAGCAACTAGCGCGTTTTTGCCAAGTTAAACCGATGGCAGTGTCTTATGCGGGTTTAAAAGATCGCCACGCGGTGACGACGCAATTTTTCAGCGTGCAGTTAGTGAAACAGGCTGAACCGGATTGGACAGCGTTTAACACCGAAACAATCACCATTTTAAGTCACAGCCGACACAACCGAAAATTACGCCGAGGCGTGTTATCAGGCAATCGCTTTGTCATCACTTTGCGTTCAGTGCAAGGCGACTCGGCGGAATTAGAACAGCGTTTAACGCAAATTGCCGCGCAAGGTGTGCCAAATTACTTTGGCGAACAACGGTTTGGACGCGAGGATAATAATTTAACCCGCGCTGCCGACATTCTGTTACACGGCAAAAGCGAACGAGATCGCCATAAACGCGGCTTATATTTATCCGCCGCCCGCTCATGGTTATTTAACCATATTCTGTCGCAACGAGTCGCCGATGGAAACTGGCAACAAGCGTTTGCTGGCGAAGTGGTGCAATTAAATGGTAGCGGTAGCGTGTTTGTCTGCGAGCAAGTCAACGACGAGATTCAACGCCGTTTAGCCGAATTTGATATTCACCCCACCGCGCCATTATGGGGTAAAGGTGAGTCGCTTGCCAAAGCGGATGCGGCAGTTTATGAAGCGGCGGCCTTGCAAGAGTATCAAGCATGGTGCGACGGCTTAGCACAAGCAGGCTTAGAAATGGAACGTCGTGCTTTGCGTTTACGTCCTGAAAATTTGCAATGGCAATGGTTAGATGCTGAAAGTCTGCAAGTGCAATTTAGTTTGCCTTCAGGCTCTTATGCGACGACTGTTTTGCGGGAAGTGGTGAACTATTTAGGCGAAGGCTAGCCCATTAACGTCGCATGACGCTGTGCTTGTGCGACCTACACCTGTTTTTAGCCTCTTTCTCTTTTCTGGCCATACATTGTACGCCTCTTAACAACCTGTTATTATGATGCAGTGCACCAATTTGGTGGAAAGCTTACACTATTTGCACCATTTAGGTTAGCTTGAGACACAAGCAGATTATCAAAAAGCATTGAAAAATAACAAGTTAAATAAAAGCGTCTGCTGGTGCCTTTTTTGCACAGCAACATAAAAGGGGCATCTTTAAGAAAAGAGGTTTACCGTGATGGCAACGCGAAGAGACACATTTAATGATACGCAAGCAGTTTTAACGGCTGCGCATACCTTAGATATTTCAGAATTTGAATTATTCAACTTAGCCTACCAAAACTGGCACGGACAACGTGCAGAAACACGGCAGTTAGAAGCTGTGTTTGTGCGCTATTTGTTTGAAGCTAAAATTCCGCACTGGGTGAGACATTTTACAAGCTATGTTGCGAGTTTGAACTATAGCGAAGCGCCGTTACAAGCATTGCAAAGCAGCGCACAAGTCAATCGGGGCGTGTTAGTGTGTTAACACTGAAAGCCTAAGCTGTGTTGTGCAAAGCAACACAGCTTAGCCAAAAACTTAACGTAATTGACTGTTTTCGTACTCATTCAGTTTTAAACGTATGCGTTTATGCCATTCTTTAAAGCCTAAACGCCGTGACAATATCTCTTGTATATAAATATCTAACGGATAATATTTTAAGCGATATTGGATATGTTTAAGACGATCCAGCAGTTTTAACCAACGCAGTTCAAGAGCACTGGGCTGACGTGGCGGTAATCCACTTAAGGCATAGCCGTGTCTCTCCAACAGATCACCTACTCTCCCTTCCACTAAGCGAATCTGATCAGAAGTCATTTTTTTGCGCCATTGCTCGGTAAATTTGGCACTGGGTTTGTCATAAGGTGTGTGTTGTGTGTAGTCATACATGGCATTATCAAACGACACACCAATAAACGCGCAAATCGTCTGCAATACCGTGTCAGGATCACTGACCAAATTTTCATAATGAACGGTTAAACAGCGTTCGGCAGGCACTAATTCACTTAAACGCTGCCAACGTCGCTCTGCTGTCATCCAACGACTAACGCCAAAATAAGGCAAACCACTCCAGCCCATATCGACATTAGAACGTGCCACATCCCGTCCATCACGGACGATGTGGATATAACGCGCTTCAGGCCAGATTTGTGGCAAGTGATCAAACTTATGATGCACGGTTGCGCCCACAATAGGCTTGTTATCCCTTTGCTGTTTTTGCGTTAAAAAGCTGCGCACTAATGCGTCATAGGGCAGATTTTTATCAATGGTGGGAGAATTGAGTAAAAAGATACGATGGGTCGATAAATACTCATAATAATCTGAGAGTTGTGGATAATGACCTTCGGCATCAATTTGATCGACAACAAATTCAAACTCAAATTCAAAAGCAATTTTAGGGTGAGAATCTAGCATCAAACGAAGCAAAGTCGTTCCAGATCGTTCAGCACCGACTAAAAAAATAGGGGATGTTTGCATAATCTGTTCAACGTGATTGTGTGGTATGACTAAGCTACCGTAAAAGAAACTAAAGCGTGAATATCCGTAGCATGAGCGTAGGCTTATGCCACATCAGCGGTGTTAGTCATAAGTGAGCGATGATAATTTTTTTCAACATACTACAAAGCATGGTTGTTTAAACGGCTAAAAACCAGTCTTCTGTCTACAGAGTGCAAGTATGCTTAAGGCTTAAATTATGCCATTTAAACAATGAATTTTTAAAGTGATGTTTGCGCTAAATTAAAACAGTATATTTTCTCTCGATTACCGCTTGAATCTTTCCCTTGATAACTCGCATTTTTAAGCACGATGGTAACTATTCAACTTTTATCTCGTTGCCACGCGCTTTGAGCTTGTAAAAGAACCGTCAAATTGTCTGAATCAGGATTTTCAGAATTTAAGAATTAACAGGATTATCAGATACTTGTAATTCTGAAAATTTATAAATTCTGTGAATTCTGATTCAGACAAGAAGTTCTTTACGCAGTTCAAGATGGGGATTTGTAGGGCGGATAAGGCGTTAGCCGTCATCCGCCGATATGTCGTATGGCGCTGCGCTTATACGACCTACAACCGTTCTCATTGCCAACTGCGTAATTTCTAAACTGAATAGTTGCCCACGATGATAAGAATAAAAACAACATGATGTAACACACATACAAAGTTGTGCTTACTCACCAAAGGAGAACACAGTGAATACGACTTATGTGACGGTTGATGGTAATGAGGCCACGGCTTATGTGGCTTACCGAGTCAATGAGGTTTGCGCTATTTATCCCATCACCCCTTCATCGCCTATGGCTGAATTGGCGGATCAATGGGCGGCGGAAGGCAAAAATAATATTTGGGGCAATATACCGGCTGTGGCTGAAATGCAGAGCGAGGCAGGTGCAGCCGGTACAGTACATGGTGCTTTGCAAACAGGGGCGTTAACCACGACTTTTACCGCCTCTCAAGGCTTAATGCTCATGATCCCCAATATGTACAAAATCGCGGGTGAGCTGACACCAGCGGTGTTTCATGTTGCGGCGCGGTCGCTAGCGGCACAAGGGTTGTCAATTTTCGGCGATCATTCCGATGTGATGGGGGTGAAAAATACCGGCTTTGCATTATTGGCTTCGGCTTCAGTGCAAGAAGCGCATGATATGGCTTTAGTGGTACAAGCCGCGACCTTAGCCAGTCGCATCCCGTTTATTCATTTCTTCGACGGCTTCCGCACCTCGCATGAAGTAAACAAAATCGCTTTATTATCCGATTTGCAAATCCGCGCCATGATTGATGATAACTTGGTGCGAGCGCATCGCGGGCGGGCGTTAAATCCTGATAATCCGTTTATGCGCGGCACGGCGCAAAATCCTGATGTGTATTTCCAAGCACGGGAAACCGTGAACCCGTTTTATCAGGCTGTGCCGAATCATGTGCAGACGACCTTAGATCGTTTTGCCGAATTAACAGGGCGGCGTTATCAATTATTTGAATATGAAGGTGATCCTGACGCTGAGCGTGTGATTGTGATCATGGGGTCAGGTGCGAGCACGGTACGCCATACTGTGCGTTATTTGCAGCAACATGGCGAAAAAGTGGGCGTAGTGCAAGTACGTTTATATTTGCCGTTTGCGATTTCAGCCTTCTTATCTTGTTTGCCGAAAACGGTGCAACGTATTGCAGTATTAGATCGCTGTAAAACACCAGGGGCAACAGGCGAGCCGTTATATCAAGACGTGGTGTTAAGTCTAACTGAATCCTTTCACAATGGCAGCTTGCAACAATTGCCTAAAGTGTATGGCGGGCGTTATGGCTTATCCTCGAAAGAATTTACCCCTGCAATGGTGAAAGGCGTGTTTGATGAATTGTGCTTACCTACACCGCGCAATCATTTTACTGTGGGCATTCACGATGATGTGTCACACAGCAGCATCAGTTTTGACCCTAGTTTTGACATT
>QKBZ01000058.1 GCA_003245895.1 Beggiatoa sp. | reverse complement strand
GATTGTGTTCAACGCTATATCTGGTTTTACAACTACCGCAGATTACACTCTGCTATTGACTACATGACTCCACATCAGAAAAACTTATCTTTTCTAAATGTGGCTTAGATTTTCTACAAAAAAACTTGACCATTACACCGCCTTCAAAGACAGGCTTCAAGCTTCTTCAATTCTCCACGATCAACAGAAAGTGTTATAAACAGGAAATTTAAACGGTAAACGCCAACTGAATTTACGGCAGATTAAAGCCTTAAGCGAACGCTTTGGCGTGTCACCGGAGACATTTATTTAAGCAAACAGAATGTAGAAACATTGCCAAGCTGAGCACTGATATTGCTTACAAGCAAAGAGACATTCATTTTAATCGCGAGGTATTGTTATGCGTTTCTCTTTTTTATTCATTTCAGGTGTATTGCTCAGCAGTGGTTGTGCGGTTTCTGATGACCCTGGTGAGGGCGGTTTTATCGGCGGCGTGTATGGTTTGAGTTCGGGAGCTTATGACAAACGAATTGAAGAACGGGAACAGAATTTGGAGACTTTGCGCCAAATCCGCACCGAGTCAGCAACTGAGCAAGTTGAATTGCAAACGGAAAAACAAGATTTAGACAGTCAGTTAGCAGAGCTACAAATCGCAAGCACGCAGTTAGAACAAGATATTCGTCAATTATCAGCACAAATTGACACTATGCAGGCCAGAACAACGCGCGCTCGCCAGAAAAAACAACAATTAACCCATCAACAGCAAGCGTTACAACGTGACTTAACAAGCTTGCAGAGTAAACTGCAACGTGCGTCACATGATAGCGATTTATCTCGCTATCAAGCAGAAGAACAGCGTTTACGTTCAGAAATTAACGACTTAAAACAAAGTTTGCTGTTAAACGATTTAGAATAAGCGTTCATCCATTGAGACAGGTGCGTCCAGCCGTTAAATGGGGTAATCTGCTACTGTTTCCCTCTTTCAGCAGACGACAAAAGTTATGCCCTTCGTTAAATTGTCTAAAGTTACCTTACATTATGAGCATGCGGGTCATGGTCGCACCATTTTAGTATTAGTACACGGCAATTTCGCCTCGTGGCGGTGGTGGCTGCCCTATTTGCAACAATTGTCGCCCGAGCAATATACCTTGTACGCGCCCGATTTACGCGGTTGCGGTGACAGTGATCACCCCTCAGAAGATTATGCCATTGAGCGTTTAGCTGAGGATATTCACGAATTTGTCACCGCGCTTAAATTGCCCAAATTCCACCTTGTTGGTCACTCCTTGGGTGGCGCAGTGTCGTTACAGTTTGCGCTTAATCACTCCAACTTATTGCACACTTTAACCTTAGTCTCACCCGCCCCAGCGGAAGGCATGCCGCATTTAAAACGCACCTTGTTTGGCATTGGCCCCGCAGAATTGAATCATTTAGCACGCTCGTTGGATTTAAGCCGCTCCATTTTGCGGCGTGTGTTAAAAGACATGATTCCTACCTTGTCGCCAGAGGTGAAAGAGTTCGCCGCTTTGCTCGATGATGCGGTGCGTATGTCGCCTCATGCCTTAGAAGGTTTCGTGCAGTCTTTAGCCGATTGGAATGTGTTAGAACAATGTCCTAATCTGCATTTGCCCGTCTTAATCTTATGGGGCGAGCAAGATGTGATTGTGAAGCGCGATGCATTAGAACGCATGCAAGATGCTTTGCCCAATGCACGCTTATTGATTTGGCCTGATGTGGGACATGCGCCACAGTTGGAGCAAGAGGGGGCATTTACTCAAGTGTTAAGCGAATTCGTCAACACACCACAACATACCACCAGCGACTCTTGGTCAGACCCACATTTTGAGCGGCCTCAGTCTTGGCGAGCGCGTTTGCGCCTTTGGCTGTCGCAAATGCGTCCTAGACGTTAATTCACTCACACCACTATTTTTTTGCAAAAAACTTAATCTGGTTAAAAGAAAAAGGCTGTATTTTCGGCAAAATAGTCGTTAAGGCCATTAGCATTTAGCAATATGCTTAATCGCTGTTATAACCTGATAAGACCTGAGTTCAACGAAATATTTATTGTAAAAACAATTGGTTTCTCGTTCCCACACGCCGTGTGGGAATGCAGTCACGACGCGCTGCGTCGCGGGTTTGTTTCAAGATCGCGCTAAATACGTCGTTTAGTTCACTCGTGACGTAGCACGTCACGACTGCATTCCCAAATGGCATTTGGGAACGAGAAGCATAACCTTGTTTTTAATGATAATTTTCGCTGAACTTAGGTTGATAAAATTAATCTATGTTAAAAAATAGAGGTGTGTGATGAAATTATTTGAAGTTTTATTTAGTGATAGCGTTGGTATTTTATCGCTGTTAACCGTTGGCTTTTGCGTATTAATGGTGTTGGTGTTAGGCGTGTTTTTCTTATTCAGCAGTGGCAAAAAGAATAAGAAAGGAGAGGCAAAATAATTTGCCCATGTCTAAAACACCGACTTCAAGCAGTGCAGGGAAACACGCTTGAAGTCGGTTAATTTCTTAAGGCCAAGACAGAATCCCGCTCACAGGATTTTCTTCCACATAAGTATCAAATACATAGCTACTAGCCCCCAGTGGTTCTTTATTGATAATGACAATATTTAAACCACGAGAATCTTGTGCCAAGGAATAACGCTGTTGTGCGAGGCTGGCGAGGATAACGGATTTGCCACTGCCAGTATTGCCGCCCGCACTGGCAACATAAAAACTGATATTGCCTGCTGCATGATCAAGCTGATAGCGCAATTCAACTTCGTTTTCATTGTCTACAGCTTCTTCGACTAATTCGCCATCATCGATGATGGCAGCATAAGAGCCTCTAAAGCCTAATTCCTCAATACGACTGCCTTTTTGCTGTAAATAGCGCACAAAACTTTCAGATAAGTGTGCACGGGCATCGTCTTTAACACTGATCAACACTAATTGATTCTTTTGCTCCAAACGTAGCATGAATTCCATTAAGCTAATCATTATAGGTCGATTATTGGAGTCAGCTAAATAGTCATCAAAGCGTTGTAAATCTGAATGTTGTAATGCCAAATTAGGCGCAATGATTAAATAATCATTTAACAGGCGAATTTGTGCTTTTAACTCGGCAGGTAGTTTTGGCAGCATCTCAATAGACACCACATAAAGCGTGTTAGGGTCTAGTTGTCCTTGCTGTAATTGCGCGTTTAAGGCAGTTTCATATTCCGTTAAGCGGTTTATATCCATTCTGGCAACATAGGCAACATTGATCGTTTTGCGATACTCTGCGGCTAACATGGCAAAAGGTAAGTAATAATCTTGTTTACGATCAGGCGGGTAAAACACGATGTGATCGTATTGCGCCATTAATTGCGGCCAAACAGGAGATGTCAGCGGCGTTTGCCAATGTTTGGCTGCAATCATCTTGTCATTGGCTTTGTAATAAGGCCATAAATCAATAAATTGGATGCTTGCCACACAGAACAATATAAATAAGGCAACACGCGGGCGGTAACGATAGATAACCAGCACCAAGCCAAAAACCAGCAATAAATAACTGACTGGCCAGAATAAACGACCACTAGAACGCAAAATGCCTAATAGTTTTTCAGCAAATTCAGGTAATGGTATCGTAAACAATATGTGATTTAAGAAAGTTACCTTATAAGATAAAGCTAAGACAAATAATAAACTGGCAATTGCAATCAGTGGTAAATCTCGTCGCCAATTAAAACCCGTCCGATCTTTAACCCATTCAAAAATTGCCACCATGAGCAATAGCAAAACACCTAAACCTAAATAATTAAAACCTTCAAATTGACCGCTGCTGTAAATTAAAAATGGCTTAAGGAAAGTAGTATCTATAAAAGGACTAGGGTTGATCGGCGAGATGAGGTTCATTGAGTAATGACCTAAACCTGTTGCCTGTACTTGCCCTGTATCAATAATGAAATAGCCTAGACTCCACATGATCAGCAAGACACTGCTTAAGCCTAAGCCAAAAAAGCCCGCTAAACTTAGCCATCTGTTTGGCTGCTCTAACAACTGGCGTATTAAGTAAGTTCCCCACAGAATTAATACCATTGCCAACAAGTAGAAATGAATCATAGCCGTGGCACATAGCAAAGCTAGCCAAAACACACGGGCGTGCAGAACATCGCTTAAAAAATAACCATAAATCGCGGCTAATAAGACCCAATGCCCTGTTAATGCTGCATGTCCCCATGAGCGTTGAACCATGACAGGCGACATGACAAACAAGGTAATGCCTAAGATGATAATCAATAAATGGCTGCTAAAGCGGCGCATAATTAAACCCGCAAAGAGACCTTGCAAGGCATAACACAGCAATAGCCAAAGACCGAAATATTGAAAAACTTCAGGCAATAAAGGTGAAAAGAGTTTTAACGGAATGGCAAGTAAAGGAATCGAGTCGGTATAAATAAGACTGGTTCCCATTGGATATAGCAAATTCTCGATTACACCAAGCGGAAAATGCCATGCTTCATTACGGAAGAAATACCAGCCGATAAAATGCGAGGCAGGATCATGCTCTAAACGCCAACTAATGTTGCTGGGATCGAGATAAGTTAAACCAAATAGTAAAATATAAAAAATAAAACCAATGGCTATGCCTAATGAGCTAATTAACCATTTTGGCTGTATAGTTGTGGGATTTTGCATAAACAGACACCTAATTAATATTTGTTTTCAATAATGTAAAGTGGTCTGCCTTTGGTTTCCATATAGATACGACCTACATATTCACCAATCACACCAATCCCAATTAATTGAATACCGCCTAAAAATAAAACAGACGTTAATAATGAAGCATAACCGGGTACATCTACGCCAAGAATTAAAGTGCGTAGAATAATAAAAAAGCTATAAATAAGAGAAATACCAGAAATCACGAGGCCAAAATAAAGCCAAATCCGAATAGGAAATGTGCTAAAACTGGTAAAGCCTTCTAAAGCAAAATTCCATAACTTCCAGCCATTAAACTTGCTTTTACCTTTAGGGCGAGGGTTGCGGGTATAACTTAAGGTTGTTGTTTTAAAGCCTACCCAAGCAAAAATGCCTTTCATAAAGCGTTGTCGTTCTGGCAAAGCGGTAATGGCATCTACCACACGCCGCGACATTAAGCGAAAATCGCCTACGTTATCAGGAATTTCAATATCAGAAACGTGATTATGCAGCTTATAAAATAACTTGGCAGTAATACGTTTTAAGGCACTGTCTGAGGAGCGATCCACGCGCTTGGCTAACACCACGTCATAGCCTGCACGCCATTGCGCTACCATGCTTAAAATCAGTTCTGGGGGGTCTTGTAAGTCCGCGTCAATTGGGATAACCGCTTGACCATTTGCATGGGCAATACCGGCGGTTAATGCCGCTTCTTTTCCAAAATTGCGGGAGAAATTTAAGATAGTGATATTTAAATCAGGGTGTTGTTGTTTAGCAATAATAAGCTGTTCTAAGGTGTGATCTCGGCTACCATCATTCACACAAATGAATTCATAAACACACTGCAATTGTGCTAATGCTGCACGCATTTCTTGAAAGAAAAGAGGCACCATTTCTTGTTCATTATAAAGCGGGCAAACAATAGATAACTCGACTGCTTTTTGCTCATGTAGCATAACTGTAAACTTTTCCTGCACAAACGACAAAATCTGTCAATACTTTGTAATTTGTACCATTATTTCATACTTTGCGAGGAGGCTGCATCAAAAATACAATGCTTTGTAATCTATTAAAAAACCAAGCCACCTAATCACTCATAAACAACTCTAACATTTCATTTAAGAACAAACGACCTTGTTC
>QKBZ01000114.1 GCA_003245895.1 Beggiatoa sp. | reverse complement strand
ATTTCTCGTTTAGTCAGAAAAACGCTCTCTTTTTCAAAAAAGATTGAAAATCACATCGGTGCTATCTGGAATTTTATCCATCATTATAATGAGACAATTCAGTTAAGAGTTCAGTCTCCATAGCACTACTATTACAGGACTACCTTCTATTTGTCTGTTGCTATAACCTTCTTCCACCATCAACTTGGCATACTCCAGCTTCTGCTCCGCAGTGTATGTCTGACGAGGTTTACGATTTGTCTGATTCATCTAATTTCTCCTAAATTACCAACTTTTGTTGGCTATCGTTTTCTTCAAGATTATTAGACCATTACACCTTATCCAACCTACAAAATACAGCCTACCAAGGTTTCCCCGAAGGCAAAGCCTGATTCTGATAAGCGTCAATTTGAAACTGTTGCCGTAATAATTGCTTAGGGTCTTCTGACAAGCGATCTAATAACGCATTTGCCATTACTTCCTGTTCTTGCGCTTGTGCGTCTTTCAAATCCGCTTCACGAATGGCATTCGCTGCTTTATTTTGCTCAGTTGGTGTATCTGCTTCACCTTGTGCTGTCTGCTGTTCCTGCGCCTCTTGTTCTTCTGTACCAGCTTGTGCTTCGGCCTGTTGGCCTTGTTCTGCATTGTCTAATGCTTGTTCAGCTTTCTCTTGTAAGGCTTGTTTAGCCGCTTCGTCTTGTTCAGATTCAGCAGGCGGTGCTTCAGCTTGCTGACTAGCAGGTTGCTCTTCTTTACCTTGCGAGCCTGTCTCGTCAGTTGATTGCGGGTCTTGCTGCTGCTCAGCACTGGCTTGTTGTTGATCTTGCTGTTCAGTATTGGCGGATTGTGATTGTGACTCATCATTTTGCCCTGCTTGAGATTGCGAGGCATCAGATTGTTGTGAGTCATCGGCGGATTGCTGCGAATCACTTTGTTGATTTTGTGCTTGTTGCTCGTTGTTTTGATCGTTGTCAGCGGACTGGTTTTGATTTTGTCCCTGCTGTTGCTGATCGTTTTGTTGTTCTTGCGAATTGTCTTTATTTTCGCCGTCACCTTCGCCCGACTGGGATTCTGGTGGTGTTTGCTTTTCTAATTGTTGTTTCGCAAGCTGCAAGTTTTGCTGTGCAGGTTTATAGTTGGGTGCTTGTTTTAACACCTCTTCATACGCTTTCGCCGCTTCTTCAAACTTACCTTGCTGATACTCTGCATTACCAAGGTTGTAATGTGCATCCGCCCAGCGTTGCGGGTCTCGCACTTGCTGGAAGGCTTCAGCGGCAGCAGCGTAGTCCTCAGCACGGTATAAAGAGACACCGCGTTGATAAGGATCGGTGAACAGTTCAGCCGCTTGTTGATAATCGCCTTGTTCAAAAGCCGCTTTTGCTTGTTGATCTTGATTTTGAAACCACGTATTCGCGCTGCTCAAGGGTGCATACATGGCACAGAACAAAAGCACAACGCTGCGTAAAAGAGACGAAACCATAAAAACATACCTGAAAGATTAAACACTATTGCTCAAGTATAACGGTTCAGGGCGGGTGACGGTAATGTTCTGTCTTTTGTAGAACAGGAAAAGCTTAAGCCAGTGGCCTGCCGTTCTTGTCGCATGACGCTTCGCTTATGCGACCTACTATTCAGTTAAAGCCCGCAGCTTTTATCTAAAAATTCCGCCTTAATCCTCTGATTTAAAAACGGTCGCGCATTTTTCTATAATTTACCTTCTGCTCAATTTGAAACTAGGCTATGTCCCTACAAGCTGCAAGGCTGTGAAACGACATGATTTTTTATCAAAATCACGGCATAATAGAGTAATTTACTAAACCATCTAAAGCTTAGCAATTTTGCAGAATCGCTAAGTGCTTGCTGTTATAGCACAACTGTCCGAACTTCTATTGCTTACGGGCTTATATCGGGCTTTGCTTGTTCAGCAATCGTAAACATGGTGAAATCTGGCATTCTTATCCCTATTATTAACTTGATAGCCTGCCTTAACACGCTTTGCGGTGGGCTGCGTTGAGCACCGTCCGTGTTGCGTATAGGCATTGCAAGCAAGTCTAGCCCTCAACCATAAGGGATAACCCTGCCGTTGTGCTTAAAGCCGTCTGACTCAGCCACTTGCTGTGTCATTAGACTCAAACCCACTCAAACTGACAGGAGACACCTTATGCAAAGACTATCCGCATTACGCCGATTACGTCCGCTGTTTGCAATGCCCCTGTCAAACTCTCAGTGTAGTACAGCACATAACGCGCTACCGCCTCATTTCCGAAAGTCGCACTAAACCGACTTCAGCGGCGTTAATGCCGTGTTCTCGTCTGTTTGTCGCTATGACAAACGCTCGTATTGACCGTTTACCCTTGGTACAGCCTTATGACTGAAATCACCGAAACCCCGCCTACTGATACCATTACTGCGCCTACGCCAACACCGTTGCCTATTCAAGATGCTTTGCACGAAGCCTTGGATCAAGCTGATGAAGAGCGTTTAAACGCCTTATTAGCCACTGCTCATCCGGCAGATATTGCGCATTTACTGTCTACTTTGCCCGCAAAACAGCGTACTGCGTTATGGCATGCCGAGTCGTTGGTACAAAGCGAAGTGCTCGCTTATGTCGATGACTCGATTCGGGCAGAATTAATTGAAGATATGCCTGCTGAAGAGGTGGCTGCGGCTACCGAGCAGATGGACACGGATGATGCAGTCGATTTACTGCAAGATTTACCCGAAGAACGGGTGGAAGAAGTATTGCAGGCGATGGACGAATTGCGTCGTTTACGCCTGACTCAGATTTTAAGCTATGACGAGGACACTGCCGGTGGTTTGATGAACACCGACACCTTAACCGTGCGCCTCGACTTGCGTTTGAGCACCGTGTTGCGTTATTTGCGCCGCCATGAAAAATTGCCGGAAAAAACTGAAGCCTTATTAGTGGTCGATATGGAAAACCGTTATCAAGGCATGTTGTTTTTAACTGACTTGATCACACAAGACCCTGATTTAAAAGTGCGCGAGGTGATGTCGCAAACGGTAGAAGCGATTCCCGCGCAAATTTCTACCCGTGAAGTGGCGCGGATTTTCGAGCATCGAGATTTATTAACTGCGCCTGTGGTCGATGAAAATGGCGTGTTATTAGGTCGGATCACCGTGGATGACGTGTTAGACGTGATTCGTTCTGAAGCCGAACATGCCTTGATGAGCCATGCCGGTTTGGATGAAGAGGACGACATGTTCGCGCCGATTCTCACCACTAGCCGCAACCGTGCGGTGTGGTTAGGCATTAACTTAGTCACCGCCTTTTTAGCCGCGTGGGTCATTGGTTTATTTGAAGCGACTTTACAGCAAGTGGTGGCCTTAGCGGTGTTAATGCCCATCGTTGCCAGTATGGGCGGCATCGCAGGTAGTCAAACCTTAACCGTGGTGATTCGCGGCATTGCGTTGGACAAGGTGAATAATAAAAATGCACCTTGGTTACTGCGTAAGGAAGTCGCTGTCGGGATTTTAAACGGTTTGTTATGGGCGGTGGTGGTGGCCGGTATTGCCATTGTTTGGTTTAACGATTACTTGCTAGGGCTGATTATTGGTGCGGCGGTGACGATTAATTTATTTTTTGCCGCCTTTTCCGGCATGTTAGTGCCTTTGCTGTTAAAACGCTTATCAATTGACCCCGCCTTAGCCGGTGGCGTGATTCTCACCACCGTGACGGATGTGGTCGGTTTTGCTTCGTTTTTAGGCTTAGCAACGGCGTTTTTATTGCCTGCTGCTTAACGAGCAGTCGCGCAAATAATGGCGCGTTTCGGTGCCGGTAAACCTTCAATGGTTTGGCTATGATCTTCAGCGTTTAAAGCGTCACTCAGCGAGTGAAAACGCATCCAATCGGTACGGCGTTGTTCTTCTACCGTGGTGTCACAGATGTTCACAACACGGATTTCATGAAAGCCACAACGCTGTAACCAAAGCTCCAGACTGGGGCAGGACGGAATAAACCAGACGTTACGCATTTGTGCATAACGGTCTTGTGGCACAAGCACCTGCCCTTGCTCACCTTCAATCACCAAGGTTTCTAACACCAATTCGCCACCGTGGCGCAAACAGCCGCGTAAATCGAGCAAATGATCGATTGGCGAGCGGCGGTGATATAACACGCCCATTGAAAACACGGTGTCAAACACTTGCAAGCGCGGTGGCACGGCTTCGATACCAATTGGCAACACGGTGACAGGCCATTGCTGTCCGAGAAAGTGGCGGGCGGCGTGGAATTGAAACACGCTGATTAAAGTCGGGTCGATGCCTAATACAAATTTCGCCCCTGCGCCCACCATGCGCCAGCAGTGATAGCCATTGCCACAGCCAACATCTAACACAAAGCGATCTTTTAGCGGGCTGATGTGATCTTGCAGCCGTTCCCATTTCCAGTCTGAACGCCATTCGGTATCGACGTACACGCCTTGCAGCAAAAAAGGCCCTTTGCGCCACGGATGCAGCTTTTGCAGTAAGTCGTAGATGATTTGCTGCGTGGCAGGGTCGCAGTCGGGCGGCTCACCAGCACGCACGCTGCCGGTCTGCAAGTCAACAGAACTGGGCGGGCAGTGCGGTAACTCGTGCAACACGCGATACCAGTCCATTAAATGCCCGTGTTTCTGGGTGTCAAATTGCGCGGCTACTTTAGCGGGCAAGTGTTCCAACCATTCGGCTAATTTAGGCCATTGCGCCAGCCGTTGGTAATCTTGCGGATAGTTGAGTGCGGCGGCGAATTGTTCGGCGGTTAAGTTTTCCATGCCAACAGAGAGATAAAATTAAAACATTGAAACCAAAGCGCGTGCTGGCTAAAGCCTGCGGCGGTTAAGCGTTGTTGATGTTCGGCTAAGGTGTCAGGAATTAACACTTGCTCGATAGCATCGCGTTTTTGCTGAATTTCCAGCCGACTATAGCCATTTGCGTGTTTAAAATCGTGATGTAAATCAACAAATTCATCTGCCAAATCAGGATCAGCAAAAGTGATTTTTTCTGATAACACTAATACGCCACCGCGATTCATGCCATCATAAATACGGCGTAATAACGGTAAGCGGTCGGCAGGCGGGATGAATTGTAAGGTGAAATTTAACACGACAACAGAGGCATTGCTTAAGGTTAAATTTTGAATCTCTGCACACTGCAAGTCTACTGGGCAACCGTCGGGTACTTGATCCAGATAATGCTGGCAACGCTGAATCATGGCCTCGGCGTTGTCTACGGCGACAATGCGGAATGCTTGATCTGTGGGCAGTTGTTGCCGCATGGCGAGCGTGACCGCGCCGAGTGAGCAGCCTAAGTCGTATAACTGGCTGTCGGGCTGGGCGTAACGGGCGGCGATCAAGCCTATCATCGGCACAATGGTGGTGTAACCGGGGACAGAGCGTTCGATCATATCGCTGAACACTGCCGCCACTTGTTCGTCAAATTTGAATTTGTCTAACTGGGGGCGGGGGTGGGCGTATAGGGTGTCGGGGGGGGTTTTTGGGGTGAACATGTGTATTTGTGCCACAGATTAACGTGTTTCTGCTATTTTAGCGCGTTCTTACGTTTGTGGTCACTGTCATTTTATCGTTTAGCTGATGTGTATGGTTACTGTTATTAAGTTAAAGCATTCACGGTTGTAGGATGGGCAAAATGCCGCTTGATGTGTCGTGGAAAATTTAAATTCATGGCGGTGATATTTCGCACATCCTGTACGACTATCATCTTAGTTTTTTTTATGATATTTTATTAGATAATTTAACCTTTAGTAGTTTTTAAATTAAAAATGTTTAAGATATATATCACATTATTAATATTGGCTT
>QKBZ01000103.1 GCA_003245895.1 Beggiatoa sp. | reverse complement strand
ACAACTTATAATAACATTTGATGTTGATGCCCGATTTTCAATGGCATGCTATAACGCAGCTTAATTCGTTTAACAACCCTAAAAAAATGATATTTTTAATTTAAAATAAAAGGATTATTTCTGTTAATACTTAGCTTAAAAAAAAGCAGCATTTGCCAGTCTCTTATTCTGCTAAAACCGTAATAAAGTATTATTGTCTAACGTGCTTAAACACGTATATTTAATAAGGTTTTGTGCAAAAGCACGATCATTGTAACCCAGCATTCATTTCTCACACTGCGCGCTCGGCAATCCGCTTAGATTTTGCCGCAGACATAGTGCTATTTAGTGCTAGAATTTCTCATTGTTTGCTCCTATCCACGAGTTTCCCATACATGAACAGTTCAGAACCGACAGAAAAATTACAAAAAGTGTTAGCGCGCGCGGGTTTAGGCTCGCGGCGCACCATTGAAACATGGATTCAAGAAGGCCGAATTAAGGTTAATCAAGAAGTTGCCGAGCTAGGTCGGCGCGTCAGCGAGCGGGATCAAATTGAGCTAGATGGCCGTAAAATCAGCATGCACGCCTTAGCTCCCGCAGCGCAGCAAGTAATTTGCTATCACAAGCCCGTCGGCGAGGTGTGTACCCGCGATGATCCCGAAGGCCGTGCCACGGTGTTTAAACGCTTGCCTAAACTGACGCATAGCCGTTGGGTGGCGGTAGGGCGTTTAGATGTCAATACTTCAGGTTTATTGCTGCTCACCACGGATGGTGAATTGGCAAACCGTTTAATGCATCCGTCTTATCAATTAGAGCGTGAATATGCGGTGCGGGTATTGGGGCAGGTTGATGAGGCGATGATACAACGCTTGTTAGAAGGCGTGGTGTTAGAGGATGGTGAAGCCAAGTTTGAACGCATTTTAGATGCCGGTGGGCAAGGGGCTAACCATTGGTATCATGTGGTATTGCAAGAGGGTCGCAAGCGTGAAGTGCGCCGTTTGTGGGAATCGCAAGGTTTGCAAGTGAGCCGCTTAATTCGCATTCGTTATGGTGCGGTGACGTTGCCGCGTGGTTTGCGCGAAGGTCATCAGCAAGCGTTAACGCCTGCGGAATTAGCTCCTTTATATCAATCGGTTGGTTTAACACCACCGTCTGAGGCGACACCTGCTGCCGCTACATCACGCACACCACGTCAGTTGTCTAGTCCTAGCAAGCCACGCAGTGAATCGCCGCGAGGCAGAAAAACCCAGAATACGCGCCGTTTTCGCCGTTAAGGTTTGTGGTTTACACTTGGCTCAGGTTAAAATTATTTAAGCGAACGCTGATATAGTGCTGTATGTGTGCTATGTTTAGGGTTTATTGCACTGCAATATGTAGGATATTGCAGTGCAGCAATTAAAGCTTTTATGTGATGACTGATGCACTTTCGGCGGATGACGGCTTACGCCTTATCCGCCCTACGAAAACGGTTGTTGTAGGTCGCATAAGCGCAGCGTCATGCGACACAATAGCGGATGACAGTGCATGAGTTTATGGATGTTCATTTATTTGTTATAGGTTATAAGTAATGTTGTTCCAAGAGATTGATGCCAAACAGTTAGCGGATTGGTTAGCGGGCGAAAACCCACCGTATTTGATTGATGTACGCACACCAGAGGAGATGGCACAAGCGTCGATTGATGGCGCGGTGGCGATTCCTTTAGCGGCTTTGCCTTTGCGTTTAAATGAAGTGCCAAGAGATCGCGAAGTGGTGTTTTATTGCCGCAGCGGTGCGCGTTCAGGTCAAGCGTGTATGACAGTGCGTCAGTCTGGTCATAAGAAGTTATACAATTTACGCGGTGGCATCATCGCATGGGGGCAAGCAGGTTTACCAGTTGCTCCAATGGTGGCGCAAGCGTCTTAAAACGTTTTTTAATTTGCGCTGTAAAAAGGCGGTAATTTTCGGGCTTTTGGGTCTGGGGGTTGCCGCCTTTTTTTATGCGAGTGGTTTAAGTGTTTTTGTCCACAAGTTGAATCAACTACAATGCTAGGTAATTAACGATTTAATGGGAGTGTGCCTATGTCTAGTTCAGCTTATCAGCCACCAACAGATTTATTTGAGGTTAATCAGTGTTTAGAGCCTAACGAGGCATTGGATAAGGATGATCCGCGTTATGTGGACACGGCGAAAGCACGCGGGGATTTTAGTTTTCGTAAGCTTTACCGTCATTTAAATGTGAAAGGCGATAAACCAGACAATTTAAGTTTAGAGAAGCCGTTAAAACAGTGTTATTTGGCGTTTTGTGGGCATAGAGGGTGTGGTAAAAGCACTGAATTGCGGCGTTTGTCTAAGCATTTGCATCAGCCTTCGGTGTTTTTTGTTGTGTTTATGGATGTGTTGGAGGAGTTGGATTATAACAATTTGAATTATGCAGATGTGTTGTTAGCCTTGGCTAAAAACTTGTTTGCACAGTTGGCAGCGGAACAAATTGAGGTGGATGCCGTTTTGTTGCGTAATTTGGAAGATTGGTTTATAGAAACCGTTGAAAAAAACGAGAAAACACAGAAGTTTGCCGCAGAAATCAAAGCAGGCGCGAGTATTGATAGTGGCGTAATTTTGTTTTTTTCTAAAGTGTTTGCCAGTTTGCAAAGTAGTGTACAAAACGAGAACAGTTATAAGACAGAAGTGCGGCGGGTAGTAGAAAATAGTTTTAGCCAGTTTTCAAGTAGTTTTAATAAAGCGTTGATGGCGATTGAGGAAAGTTTAAAGGCGAGTGGTAAAGGGCGTAAATTGTTGTTTGTGGTGGATGGCACGGATCGCTTGCGTGATGAGGATAGTCAGCGTTTTTTTGTGCGGGATGTAAATCAGTTACAGCAAATTGAAGCCAATTTTATTTATGTGGCACCGATTCATTTGATACATGAAAGCAATCAAATGCAGCAATCGTTTTATACCGTGTCATTACCAATGATTAAATTACATGAAAAAGGTGAAACGGATAAATTTATTGATGGTTATCAGGCCATGCGCGAGATGGTGTTCAGACGTTCTGCGCCACAGTTGTTTGAGTCGCCTGCCTTGATAGAGCAGTTAATTCAGTTTTCTGGTGGTAATCCGCGTGAGTTGTTTAAGTTGATCAAATATGCATTTTTACGCACGGATGAGGATGTGTTTGATGCCGTTTCGGTGCGTAAGGCTATTGAGGATTTAGCCACTGATTACCGTCGGATTTTGGATGCTGAGGATTACGCTTTGTTGGCGGAAGTTGATAAAAATTCAGCGGTTGAGTTGAATTCAGAGCGAATGCGGCATTTTTTATATAATTTGATTGTGCTGGAATATAACGGTTTTTGGCGTGAGACGCATCCAGTCATTAAGACCTTACAAGGTTATCAACATGCCCAGCAAGCACAGTGAAACGCGGATTTTATCGCCTTATAACTTTCATTTCGATGCAGACAAAATTTTAAATACGGACGAGTTTCAACGCTTATTAAAAGCTCTCCAGTCTGCTAAAGGGTTTCAGCTTTTATTCGCTCAGTTTAATTATTACAGAGATGATTTAGCAGATCGTCTGTGTGCCATTGTGCCGAAAAGTCATTGTATGTCGGTTACTGAGTCGCAGTTTTCCAGTTATGCCGATTGGCAGCAGCGTTTGATTCAATTGGCACAACAAGATGTGCAAGTGGTGCATGTGTTGGGGCTTAATACATGGTTTAACTCTTCCGCCGCACAGCTTGAGTGGTTGCATGTGCTGAATTATCAACGTGAGACCTTAGCCAAGCAGTGTTCAATAAGTTTGGTGTTTTGGGTGACAGCCGATTTTTTAACTTTGTTGGCCTTAGAAGCACCTGATATGTGGGCATGGCGCTCTGGCGTGTTTGATTTTTCAGCACAGCCTGTGAAACGTGATATTTCAGATCATCAAATGCGGTCGGTAGATAGTTTTTTACCTGTGGCGGAAAAAGTACGTCGGCAACAGCGTTTAGATGAGTTAAGTCAGTATTTGCAACAACATGCTGATGTGTCGCCTAGTTTGAGAGCAGCATTGCTGCAAGAACAAGGTGATTTGTTTTTTGCACTTGGGGAAGTTGGTGCAGCTTATCACTGTTTTGAGCAGGCTTATCAGTTATACCAAGCGGAACAAAATGAACGGTATGCGGCTGAGGCACGGGGACGTATTGCGGATATTTTGCAATCGAGAGGCGAACTCGATGAAGCATTAGCAATTCGACAACAAGAAGAATTACCCGTCTATGAGCGGCTGGGCGATGTGCGCTCAAAGGCTGTGACGATGGGTAAAATCGCCGACATATTGCAATTTCGAGGTGAACTTGATGAGGCGTTAGCGATTCGGCAACAAGAAGAATTACCTGTCTATGAGCGGCTGGGCGATGTACGCGAAAAGGCGGTGACGATGGGTAAAATCGCCGACATATTGCAAGACAGAGGCGAACTCGATGAGGCGTTAGCGATTCGACAACAAGAACAATTACCTATTTTTGAGCGGCTGGGCGATGTGCGCTCAAAGGCGGTGACGATGGGTAAAATTGCCGATATTTTGCAAGATCGAGGCGAACTCAATGAGGCATTAATGATTCGACAACAAGAACAATTACCTATTTTTGAGCGACTGGGCGATGTGCGCTCAAAGGCGGTGGCGATGGGTTACATCGCCGATATTTTGCAATCAAGAGGTGAACTTGATGAGGCGTTAACCATTCGGCAACAAGAAGAATTACCTGTCTATGAGAGACTGGGCGATGTGCACTCAAAGGCAGTGACGATGGGTCAAATCGCCGACATTTTGCAATCAAGAGGCGAACTCAATGAGGCGTTAGCGATTCGACAACAAGAACAATTACCTATTTTTGAGCGGCTGGGCGATGTGCGCGAAAAGGCGGTGACGATGGGTAAAATCGCCGACATATTGCAAGACAGAGGCGAACTCGATGAGGCGTTAGCGATTCGACAACAAGAAGAATTACCCGTCTATGAGCGGCTGGGTGATGTGCGCTCAAAGGCTGTGACGATGGGTAAAATCGCCGACATATTGCAAGACAGATGCGAACTCGATAAGGCGTTAGCGATTCGACAACAAGAACAATTACCTGTCTATGAGCGGCTGGGCGATGTGCGCGAAAAGGCAGTGACGGTGGGTCGAATTGCCGACATTTTATACCAGAAAGGCGAACTCGATAAGGCGTTAGCGATTCGACAACAAGAACAATTACCTATTTTTGAGCGGCTGGGCAATGTGCGTGAAAAGGCTGTGACGATGGGTAAAATTGCTGACATATTTCAATCGAGAGGTGAATTTGATAAGGCATTAGCGATTCAACAACGAGAAGAATTGCTTGTCTATGAGCGGCTAGGTGATATGCGAGAGTTATTAGTTGTGAAGACAAAAATAGCAACGAATTTAATGCAAATAACCCCACCTCGCCGCGCACAAGCTAACAGACTTCTTTGCCAAGCTCTACAATCAGCCAAAAAAATGCAAATCCCTGAAGCGCAGCAAATAGAAATGCTTTTGCGACATTTTAAGATGAAATGTAATAACAATAAAAAACGTGTAGGAACCAGAAAAAAGGTGCTGTAAAACATCCAGCTAACCCTTCATAATCTGATAAAGATATTAGTTGTTAGAATCAGGATTCACAAACTAAAAATCCTAATTCTAACAGCATGCAAAGCCTAATGGCGGATGACGGCTAACGCCTTATCCGCCCTGTTATAACCCAGTCAATAGCCAAAATAAAAAGAAAACACTCGGCAATAGGTACACGAAAACTTCCACTTTGAAAAAATGCTTTTTTCATCGGAGTATTTCGTGTTGTCATTTT
>QKBZ01000435.1 GCA_003245895.1 Beggiatoa sp. | reverse complement strand
TCGTTGTCGGTATCCAAGTTGGTTTGCTCTCGGGTAAATCTTTTTTTTTCCAATGGTTGAATGAGAAGAGCCGAATGAAGTGAGAGCTTCACGTTCGGTTCTGTGAGAGCCTCAAGGGGAAGTTCCTTGGGGCTACTCGACCAATTCTGCGACCACTCCCAACCGCTGCTCCAACAAATAAGTCGCCATTTCCCCCTTTCCCTTCACATCAATGGTGCCACGCGGCGACAACTGATAACGTGCTTTTAAACACTCATAAGTTGCGGCTGACACATGAATTGCTCCAGCAACCCCGTGTGACTCCATACGACTGGCGATATTGACTGTGTCGCCCCACAAATCATAAATAAATTTTTTCACCCCTATCACACCTGCAACCACAGGGCCTGTGTGAATGCCGATGCGAATGGCCAGTGAATGACCATTAAAATGTGTGACGTTCTGTAGATATGCACGCATATCTAAGGCCATATTCGCAATAGCCTCTACATGATCCGCACGTTCCAATGGCACACCGCCGACAATCATATAAGCATCGCCAATGGTTTTAATTTTTTCCAACTGGTGTTGCTCGGCTAAGTGATCAAACGCGGTGAATAATTGATTTAATAATTCCACCATTTCAGTGGGTGGAATGCGCGAAGATAACGGCGTGAAGCCCACTAAGTCAGCAAATAAGACTGTGGCCTGTGGGTAATAATCGGCGATAGGAGAAACACCCGCTTTCAACTGTTGCGCAATAGGACGCGGCAAAATATTCAGTAACAAATGCTCTGCTTGCTGATTCGCCGCCTCTAACTCACCAACGACATTTTTTAACTGCTGCTCACGCTGTTTAATTTGCTGAATTTGCTGGGTAATCTGGAGATTCATTTGATTAAACGCCAACATTACATCGCCTAATTCATCGCGACGCTTTACCTCTAGTGGTGCGGGTGGTGTGGGGTTTGGTTTTTGATGGGATAAGCCGAAACAGGTTAAGGCGCGTCGTAAATGTAAAATAGGATTGACCACCAAAGGCCCTAACACCAACAACATGCCAGTGGTGACAAATAAGCAGATTAATAACACTAAGCCTGCAATGCGGATAATAAAATCAATAATTTCTGTTTTAACTGCTTGTGCATCAAAGCGCAGTAATAACACGATTTTTTGCATGGTCGGGCAATCATCCTTGGCACAACCTTGTAGCTTTTGCACTAAGTTTTGATAAAACATCGCCTCTTGATCATTTCTCGGCTGTAGCGACCATGCGACTTCATAAAAATGTTCGTATTGATAGCGAAACACTGTTTGCTGCTGCAATTGAGCCTGTACTTCTGCAATCTGGAGGCGTGGCATTTCGCCAAATTCGCTTAATAACATGCCGTCTTGATGGTATAAGGCACCGCCGATAACGGGAAAATCATCTAAAAATTTGTGGCTGGCGGCAAAAATATTGGCAAAATCTTGTTGGTTATGGCTTAACACCACCATAGGGGCTAATGAAGCCCGCCCAACTTGCTCTAATTGTCGTAATAATTCGCTTTCTCGACGATGTACAGAGGGCACTAAAATCATCAACTCAATCACCACAATACAGAAAAACACCCAAAAGGCGATGCGATGTGAAAGACGGGCGGCTAAAAACTGCCGTAATGAAGACCATGTCATGACATCTATCCGATAAAGTAATGATGTGAGCGTGGGGCAAACCCACGGCGCACGGGTACGCCGTGAGGTTTAATAAGCAGTGGTGTCAACTTACTTGAGTTTTTTCTCTGCGACAATCACGCCATCTGCATCTGCATAAACATATTGACCAGGGAAAAAAGTGATACCGGCAAAAGTGACCGGTAAGTCGTGATCGCCGCGTCCTCGTTTAACGCTTTTCATTGGGTGGGTTGCTAAAGCTTGTATGCCGATGTCCATGCCATCGATAGTGGCAGAATCGCGAATGCAACCATAGACAATAATGCCTTCCCAGCCATTATCGATGGCAGATTGCGCCAATAAATCGCCCACTAAAGCACAACGTGTAGAACCGCCACCATCAACCACTAAAACCTTGCCGTGTCCCGCTTGGCCTAAACGTTCTTTTACTAACACATTGTCTTCATGCACTTTTACGGTGGAAATTTCTCCCCCAAAAGCAGCTTTTTGCCCAAAACAACTAAAAATAGGCTCAGCTACTTTAATCAATTCAGGGAATTCATCACATAAATCAGCCGTTTGATAACTCACTTTGCTTTCCTTTGTTGGGTGTAAACATGCAGAAAAGCAAAAATGTATCATTGATAAGACATACCCGCAAACCTCAATCGTAGACCGCGCTGCATGAATAGGACTGAAGCGGCTTGTCGGATCGCCGCGACAATATTTTTAGCAAGATTACTTAGTGTTTTTACCATTACCGCTTACACTTAAATTAAGTTATCGTTATTTTTTATAGCCTAAATCGGACTCACCTTATCATTTTCCTTACATTTTCTGCACTTTTCACCCAAGTCACTTTAAAGTTATTTTAAGCTTGAGAGTGTCTGAGTAGACTAAGCCAATTCAATATTTTTATTTGAGTTGTGATAACAAAATAAGGTAATTATTATTTAAGAAAAATAATTAAATTTTTTTATCAAAGATACGGAGTATTTTGCGTTATGCGTTTAGTTACACTGCTCAAACCGTTTTTGTGCGCGCTCTGTTTTGTTTTTATGAGCACGGCTGTCGCAGACTCATCTCAGGAATCAAACACTATTCCTTTGGATAATCAAGCATTTGTTATTGGCTTTGCTCAAGATGATTTAACGAATGATTGGCGAGCAGCACAAGTGAGGGATTTCCGTAACGCATTAGCGGCTTATCCACAAATACAAATAGTAGTCACCGACGCGCAAGGACAAACTGCCAGACAAATCAAAGATATTGAAGACTTAGCGCAGAAAAATATTGATATTTTAGTGACCAGTCCGCGCGATGCCCAAGCGATGACACCTGTGATTAGTCAGGTTTATCGCTCAGGGATTCCGGTCATTTTGCTCAGTCGCCATATTTTAAATGAAGACTACACCGTTTTTATTGGTGCTAGTAATCGGGCAATTGCACAACAAGCAGCACATTTTTTTGGCGAATACGCAGATAAGTCGCCGCTTAACATTTTAATTCTACAGCACATTCCTTCCTCCACCCCAGGCATTGAACGCACTCAAGGTTTTTTAGATGCGATACAAGCCTATCCTCAGATCAAAGTAGCAGCGATTAAACGGGCGGACTCTTTGCGGGCAATGGCTATTCAAGCCGTAGAACAAAGCTTGCAAGAAAATATTGAATTTAATGCTATTTATGCGCAAAGCGATAGCATGGCCAGTGGAGCACGTTTAGCGTTAAAACATGCGGGTATTGATCCGGCAACAATTCCCACTATTGGCGTTGATTATATCGGTGAAGCGCGTGCGGCAATTCAAGCTGGTGAGCAGGCAGCCAGTTTTACTTATCCGACCTTTGGAGCTGAAGGGGCTGAGTATGCGCTGAAAATATTGCAAGGAATCTCAGTGCCAAAGCAAATCACTATCCCATCTGTATTAGTGACAAAAGACAACGTTAACAATATAGAGCCTATTTTTTGATATGTTGTCCATTAAATTAAAATATAAATTATTGTTGTTGTGGCTGGGGTCTATTTTTTTGTGCTTATTATTAGTGGGTGGTTTATTTAGCTATTTAAGCACACGTTTTCACACCTTAAATGCTCGCGACTATATGATTGAGTCTTTCATGTTATTACGCAGTGAATTAAGCAACATGAAAGAACAGCTTGCGCAAAATGCTATTTTATTTGAGCAGCGTGAAGATGTCATCGCTTCTATGTCATTAATTAGTACTTACCAAGATATTAATCACTATCAGCCGATTATTTTTGATGTAGAAAAAGATAAGTTAAGTCTTGCTTTGCGGCGGCAATTGGAGGTTGCTAATTTAGAGTTAGGCGTATTATATGATACTCAATTAAGACTAAATAGTTTTTGTTGGTTGTCGCAGCAAAAACGAGTGTGTGGCTATCAGTCTTATGATACGCAAGCACAGACACAGCTTATATCAACAAGTAGTCAAGCCGCTGTGTTAACAATACCCGATATTTTGAATAATGCACGATTGACACAGGCCGCTGATGCTTTAAATATACAAATTTATGCCTCTGCCGAAAATGATTTATTAATGATGTTAAATATGCCATTAATGCGTAAGTTAAGCAACGGGCAAGAACAATTAGTTGGTTTTCTGCAATTTGCTAAGCGTTTAGACCAGCAATTTATGCAAAAACTATTAACACATAAAGAATCACAATTTGCTTTTTGGATAGAAGGTCAAACACAGCATATTGATTTTTCTGAGTCAGAACTTGCTCATTATTTTAAATATGCGCCGCCATTAATGGAGGTTTATTTCAAACACAATCAGCAATGGTGGCAATCTGATCAGCTTTATTTCTTAGGCGTAACCTCGTTTACCTTGAATGATGGACGACGGGTTTTATTTGCTTTGACCTTAGATAAGTCTGCTTTATACACCCAAATCAGTGTGATGCAACAAGCTGTTTTAGTCATGTTGTTGATAGCCGCATTTTTATTAATTCCCTCCGGCATGATTTTATTAAAGCATGTAGTTTCTGATCCGATTGAAAAATTAGTGGACGGTGTTGCGGCATTAACAGCGGGTCAGTATTTGATCTTACAACATGAAAATCAACATGATGAATTAGGCAGTTTAGCCTTATCTTTTAATCAAATGACAGCAACTTTGCGGCAACGTGAAGAACATTTGCGTAAGTTGTCGCAGGCTGTAGAGCAAAGCCCTGTATCAATTTTAATCACCAATCGGGATGGCATTATTGAATACGTGAACCCTAAATTTGTTGCCATTACTGGGTATGCACAAGCAGAGGTGATTGGTCAAAATCCCAATATTTTAAAATCGGGCTATATTGCAGAAGAAACTTACCATACGCTCTGGCAAACCATCGTGGAGGGAAAAGAGTGGCAAGGAGAGTTTCATAACCGAAAGAAAAATGGCGAGTTTTTTTGGGAGTCTGTGTTAATTTCGCCGATTAAAGATAATAGCGGCAATATCACCCATTTTTTAGGCATTAAAGAAGATATTACCGTTCGCAAACAATATGAAGAAAAATTATTACATCAAGCCAATTTTGATCATTTAACGGATTTACCTAACCGTATTTTAGCTTTTGATCGTTTAGTGCAAGCATTGGCAAGTGCTCGTCGTCAACGTCAATTAGTTGCTGTGTTATTTTTAGATTTGGATCAGTTCAAGCGGGTAAATGACACTTTGGGGCATGGTGTCGGCGATGAGTTGTTAATCGAAGTAGGCAAGCGTTTGCAAGCTTGTATTGGTGAAGGTGATACTTTAGCCCGCTTAGGCGGCGATGAGTTTTTAGTCATTTTGTCTTGTTTAATGCATTTGCCACAAGCAGAAGTGATTGCGCAAAAATTGATTATGACCTTAAGTGCACCGTTTTTATTGGAAAATAGAGAAATTTTTATTTCTGCCAGTATTGGGATTACGGTTTTTCCAAATGATGCGGATGACCCACACACTTTATTGCGTAATGCTGATGCAGCGATGTATAAAGCGAAGGAGAGTGGCTGCAATAATTATCAGTTTTTCACTACTGCCATGAATGAATCTGCTTTAAAGCGTTTAGAGCTAGAGTCAGAATTGCGTTATGCCTTAGAACGCCATGAATTAAGTGTGTATTATCAGCCACAAATGCTATTGCGTAACCATCATTTAATCGGTGCAGAAGCCTTATTACGTTGGCATAGTGAGAAATTTGGTGATATTTCACCTGCTCAATTTATTCCGATTGCAGAAACCACGGGCTTGATTGAAACCATCGGTGCATGGGTGTTGCACACGGCTTGCAAACAAGCAAAGCAATGGCAAACAGAATTACGCATTTCTTTGCGGGTTGCAGTCAATGTTTCCCCTTATCAGTTTAAGAGTGGACGTTTATTAGAAGTCGTGTCGCAGGCTTTAGAAGAGTCTGGTTTAATGCCAAACTGCTTAGAACTAGAGTTAACTGAAAGCTTATTAATGGAAAATGCTGAAGAAACTTGTGCTACCTTAAAACAATTAAAACAGCTTGGCGTAAGCTTAGCATTAGATGATTTTGGCACAGGCTATTCTTCATTAAGTTATTTAAAATATTTCCCATTTGATTTATTAAAGATTGACCGTGCATTTATTAAGGATTTAGCTTTTAAGAATGAAGATGCTTCTTTAACGGCAGCGATTATTATGATGGCACACAGTTTAGGCTTAACAGTGGTTGCAGAAGGGGTAGAAAATCAAGAGCAGTTAGCCTTTCTACATGTGCAAGGCTGTGATTTAGTACAAGGTTATTATGTGAGTAAACCGCTTAGTGTGGATAAGTTTGTGCAGTTCTTACATGTGAGACGGCAAACGGAGATGGGGATTCGGTTGTAGTTTGGAAGTCCTCTCCCTGTGGGAGAGGATTTAGGTGAGGGCTATTTTTCGTTCCCACATGCCGAGGTTGTCAAAGAACTTCTTGTCTGAATCAGAATTCACAGAATTTAAGAATTTTCAGAATTATAAATAATTGATAATTCTGTTAATTTCCTAATTCTGAAAATTCTGATTCAGACAATTCGGCGGTTCTTTTCCAGCCTCAGCATTTGGGAACGAGAAACCAACATATTAACCGTTTACGATTGTTTACAAATGTCTACTAAAAACGCTTAAAAAAAGCGTGTAATTACCATTTTTTCAAACCTTTTTTAATGGCTTGATACATGGGTACAAAATCATTCCATGCAGACTCTTTCCATGCATCATCGGCTGGATAGAAATACTCACGCAATTGCTGATTGGTAAATTGGCATAAACCGGAATATAAATCAGCGGCGTAATAATGGCAGTGTAAACTCAATACAAAATACACTTGATACTCAGACTCAGGATAAGTGCCTAATTCAAAAAATGCGCGGCGTAATTCGGCATTGGTTTTATCTTTGATGAACTCAAAAAAGTCATCTTCACCAGAGAAAAAGTCAGATGGTTCCACGTTAACATCAACACCTTGTAACCAACCGTCTAAGGCTTGATGAGACTCTTCTTCTAAACCTAAAGCACTCCATTTACCGTATTCACCATACGCAGTATGGAAATCGAATAAGAACACTTTTTGTGTATTTTGCAGATAATGGTCAACCACAACATTCACTAGATTACTTGACCATGCCTCAGACTGTCCAAAATAGCCAAGACCAACCAAGCGTTCCCCTTGTCCGATGCGCAAGGCTTCAAAAAAGGCATTGCCATAAGTCATGGCATATTCAAACAATAAGGCGAAACCGGCTTGTTGTACATCAGGTTGATCAAAGTTAGGAATGTTTAAACCATCGATGAAATTAACCAGAATCGGGTTTTCGATATTTTGCAAATGCATCTCAGCCAGATTTTTTTCAATATCGATATTGTCTTCATTCTCTTTCAAATTCCATGCAGCACCATAAGGGTTCACCATATGCACATGCACAGCGCGCCAATCTGAAGGCAAATGACGTAATTCAGGATTGTTCAAAACCCCAACTTGCATCGCAGCACCAGCAAAACCTTCTACCCCGTGCACACCAGAGAGGCTTAACAATACATTTGGCTCATCCCCTGTTTTATATTGGTGACAGACTAAAGCGCGTAATGGCTCACCAGCCTCACCTAATAAAGGATGATCAAAATATTCCAACTCACCTCGTGCCACCTGACAGGCTTTAACAAATTTTGCATCCGCTTCGCTAAAGGTTTGAGAAAAATATTCTAAGGCAGTTTTAGGTCTGGAACTTACAAGGCTACTATAAGCCTGCTCGTCTGTTGGTGTTGATTCCGCAGCATTGGCTTCACTACAAGTGCTGCACATTAAAGATGCTGATAGCAGCGACACTACCGGTAATAGAAACATGATGATGACCCTTTACGTTACGTTATTGAACAGAGCAGCAATTATGAGTCACCCTAATTGATAACGTGGGCTATGAATTAGGGTGAATAAAACATCACATTGTGGGGGCAAAAAACAAGCGAACTGGAAGCATCAAAAATGCTGGTGGTTAGCCGTTATTTGCTTGAGGGTAAGCTACACGCCTGCTTAGCTGTTTTTAACTGATCGTTGGTGCAATTTTTCGTTGAGATGCCAACACACCATTTTTTCCGACCATTCCAAGCAGTGATTGTGCGATTTGTCTCGTCGGTGCAACGCACGACATACGTTGAATACGCAACTTCAGGTTCATTGTCGCCACGCGGCTTGTATGTGATGTTAACGGGCTGGTTTGCCATCGCGCTTCCTGCGAGCAACAGTAAACCACCTGCCGTTAGTCTAGTGAAATATTTAGACATAAAAAACCCCTTTTTTTGTGTTTTCGTAAAGTTTCTACCCAGTATTTTGCTTAGGATAAGCCTTATTTATTGTTTTAGTGCTTACCCTTTGATTATTTTAGCGTATTTTTAAGTATCTGATAACACATATAGCTTAGGCGTATCATTCAGTAGATAAACGGTTTTTACTATTAAAACAATCAATTAAATTTTTTATACAGTATTTAGGCGACTTATGAACAATGCCTGCTTACTGCCTGAAAACACAATAAAAAATGCTTTTTACCTCAGACACAAATGAATACTTTTGTAAACATAAAAATCCTAAATGGATATTGCTTTGCAACAGTCGTTACCCAATCTTGCTAACAAAGTACTTATAGATTGTGTTTTTTCTGGCTCCCACGCGCTTTGCGTGGGAGCAAGTCCAGACGCGCCTGCGTCACGAGTTAGCCTGCTCTAGTATCTATACTCAGCGCAGGCACGCCGCTACAGGTTCCCACGCAAGGCGAGGCTGTAAAAGAACTTCTTGCCAGAATCAGAATTCACAGAATTTAGAAATTTTCAGAATTGCAAATATCTGATAATCCTGTTAATTCTTAAATTCTGAAAATCCTGATTCAGACAATTCGGCGGTTCTTTGACAACCTCAAGGCGCGTGGGAACTAGTTAAACGATGATTTAAACTAACTTTGCAGCACCATGACCGTATTTTCCAACTTGACCACGCGTGTCGCCTTATGGTGGCAAGGCTTACCCCGCCCCAGTCATACCCAAGCGCAAACCGGCCCTATCTTATTTGATCGTCGCCATGTCTATATCTTCCCAACCAAGCAAGGTTTTATGTTTGCCTTTGCCTTATTGGTGATGTTGCTTGGCTCGATGAACTACAACAATAACATGGGCTATATGTTGGTGTTTGTGCTTGCCAGTATGGCCTTAATCTCCATCTTACACACACACCGCATGTTACATGGCTTACGTGTCGAAGCAGGTCATACTGAGCCTGCCTTTGCGGGTGATACGGTGAGTTTTCAGCTTTGGCTAGACAATCGACGTTTACCTGCTCGCTTTGCCTTAATTTGGCAACATTGCAACCCTAAATGGCAAAACATCGCGCCAATGACGCTCAATATTCCTGCTGACCAACGGCAAGCCTTGACCTTAAAACTAAGCAGTCAACAACGTGGACGTTTAAAACTGGATCGGCTGAAAGTCAGTAGCGAGTTTCCATTAGGTTTATTTAAAGTGTGGTCTTATGTGCATTTAGACCTCGCTGCCACGGTGTATCCCAAACCGCTAGGCCAACGCGCCTTACCACGCGGTGAGCGCAATGAAGCACAAGGCGAAGGTCAGCACACCGACAGTATGGGCGATGATTTCATTGGCTATCGAGATTACAAAACCGGTGATTCACCGCGCCATATCGACTGGAAAGCGGTTGCACGCGGGCAAGAATGGTTAATAAAACAATTTGGTGGTGCAGGTGCGCCGTCACTGATTTTCGACTGGTCGCAGGTACAGCATTTAGGTGATATAGAAGCCGCCTTATCACAATTATGCTTATGGGTGTTAGTCGCTGAGGAACAGCAAGCCAGTTACGGCTTAAATTTGCCGCATGTGGAGATTGAACCAGATTATGGCGAAGCCCACCGCGAACGCTGTTTAACCGCCTTGGCTTTATATGGAGTACGCACATGATTTTGCGCAAAGCCCCATTATTTCCCAATTTAACTGCCGCCTTGTGGATTTGCGCGACCTTAATCTTAGTCTCCATCCCCCATATTTCGCGTTTACCGATTTGGGTGCCGCTAGTCTTAGTCGTGTTGTTAATCTGGCGCGTGTTATCCGTTGCAAAATCCTATCGTCTACCACCGACGTGGGCGCAATTTGCTTTTGCATTATTGGTAGTGGCAGGCATTTTTTTAGAATATCGCACCGTGTTTGGTCGCGATGCAGGCGTGGCTTTGATCGTCGCCTTATGCGGCTTAAAGTTTATGGAAATGCACAGCCGCCGCGATGCCTTATTGCTGTGTTTTCTCGGTTACTTTTTAATTATTACCAATTTTTTATACTCGCAAACTATCCCCACCGCCTTGTATATGACTTTAGTCATGTTGGTAACAACAGGCACTTTAATTACCCTCTCGGATAAAACCGATGCGCTGAACACGCGCCAGCGCCTACGTTTATCAGGCGTGTTGTTAGCGCAAGGCTTACCGGTGATGTTGCTTTTATTCGTGTTATTTCCCCGCGTGACAGGCCCCATTTGGGGTTTACCTAAAGATGCGAACAGTGGGCAAGTGGGCTTAAGCGACACTATTGAGTTAGGCACTATCAGCGAGTTGAGTTTGTCTGATGAACTCGCGTTTCGGGTCGATTTTGACGGTGAGATTCCGCCGCCTTCAGCGCGTTACTGGCGCGGCCCTGTGTTGTGGTATTCCAATGGCAAAAACTGGACAGCCGGTTTTCAGCGTGATTTAGAAAACACGCCAATTCCGTTGCAAACGCGGGGGCAGCGTTACGACTATACCGTGACCTTAGAACCTAATAATAAGCGTTGGTTATTGGCCTTAGACGCGCCGATTCAAGCCACATCGCAGATTAGCAGCCGTTTGCATCATGATTATCAAGTGTTATCAGCGCGTCCTATTCGCTCACGGGTGCGTTATCAATTGAGTTCTTACACCGATTACCGGATGGACGTGGATTTGTCAGCGGTGAATACGGTGCAGCAACAACGCATGCAATTTTATTTACGCTCTGCCTTACAATTGCCGGATAGGGCGCACCCTAAAACTAAAGCTTTGGGGCAAGCATGGCGTGCAGAATTTAAGGATTCAGAAGCGATTGTGAACCATGCGTTGAAATATTTTAATCAAGAGCCTTTTTATTACACATTCATGCCGCCGCTGATGTTAGATGATTCTGTGGATCAGTTTTTATTTGAGATGCGGCGCGGCTTTTGTGAGCATTATGCAGCAGCATTTGCTGTTTTAATGCGTTCAGCCGGTGTGCCAACGCGGATTGTGACAGGCTATTTAGGCGGGCGCGTCAATCCTATTAACGGTATGTTAGTGGTGCGGCAACGTGATGCGCATGCGTGGAATGAAGTGTGGTTAGAGGGACGTGGCTGGGTGCGCGTTGATCCGACGGGGGCAGTTGCACCGGAGCGAGTCGAGCAAGGTATCGACAGTGCTTTGTCAGCAGATTTCCCTGATTTATTCGACACGGTGCAAGGTGGCGCGTTAGGCGAGTTATTGCAACAGTTACAAGACCGCTGGGATGTGTTAAATAATGCATGGAATCAATGGGTATTAGGCTATGACTCAGCGCGGCAAGCTTCGATCAGCCAGTGGTTAGGCTTTGATCGTTTAGGCTGGCGCGGTTTAGTGATCACTTTAACGATAGGCATTGTTTTAGTATTAGCCGTGTTAGCGGCGTGGATGTTCACACGGCGTTATGGTCAGCCTTTAGACCCTGTGCAGCAGTTATACTTACGCTTTTGCCGAAAATTGGCGCGAGTGGGTTTGGCGCGGGAGCCACATGAAGGGCCATTAGATTTTGCTCAGCGAGTAAGCCTTGCGCGTCCTGAGTTAAAGAACAGTATTCAGCGCATTACTGATTTGTATATTCGTTTGCGCTATCGAGAACAAACACATGACAGTTTATTGCCTTCATTGCGTCTCGCAGTGCGGCGATTTCATCCTTAGGAGGATAGGACGATCTTATGTTATCAGTGATGGAGAAAAGTGCGTTAAGTACCCGCTTAGCGCATCATTTAGATAATAATGCCTTACAAACTATTTTATTCGAGTTGTCGATTGATGTCGGTAGCGTGGCACATTGCACCTCACTGCAATTAGCACAATTGCTGGTGCGTCATGCTGATAATCAAGGGCGAGTGAATGAGGCGTTAGCCTATGCGCGTGAGTTACGGCCTCAAGTGCCAGATTGGTTTGCGCCATTGAGTCCTGAAGAAGTCGAGCAAAGTCCTATTGCACAATTTATCAATCATGGGGTGGTGATGATGAGCGTTGATAAGAGCAACAACACAACTACTATTGACAATAGCGTCCATACAACAACCGATAATAGTACACATACAACTACAACTGATAATCGCAATAATTCAATCAGCTTTGGCGCGGGTGCAACTGTAGGTGCCTTTACTACAGGTGATAACTCCAGCATTTCCATCGGTACGCAAAATATCGGCGCAATTCCCAACGCGGATGCAGATGCAAAACAACAGTTAGCCGCTTTAGTTGAAGAATTAAACGCTGCGTTAAAAAGTGCTGCACCCGACGATGCAGAAGTGATTAAAGAAGAAACTGAAACTTTATTGAAAAAAGCAGAAGAACAAAAACCACGTAAATCGTTAGAGATTAGTGCAAAAGGTGTGATGGAAGCAGCCCAAGCAGTGGGCAGTGTAGTGCCTATCGCAGAGAAGATTATTAAGATGGTGTTAGGGCTTGCAGTGTAGGTTTAAACATAGATGTTTGTCTGAAACAGATTTTTGTAGGGCGGATAAGGCGTGAGCCGTCATCCGCCGCTAACGTCGCATGACGCTCCGCTTATGCGACCTACATAATTCTTTTACAACTCTAACAAAACCTGCACCCGCTGCTGAATAAACTGCTCAACCTGCTTTAAACGCACTTTAGGCCAGTTATAACGCGCATGACGTTTGAATTTGAAATTAATCAACTTTTTTAACTGTTGCTTCTGGCGTGCCGTAATCACCACTTGCGCAAATTCAATAAAATCCTGCCCGCTTGCCATAAAACGGGTACGTGCATAGCCTGCCACATCTGCTAAATCATCCGGCATCGCATAATTAAACAACGACAAACCATGATCGAAAATTGGGGCAGTGGCGACAATCTGATTCTGCTGGCTATCGACTAACAAACCAAAATTGCCAAAATGCCTATCCTCGTTGCAAATCAAGGCATCAAAAATCAGCATATCAATTAAAGCGGTATGAAAGGACTCGCCTAACTGCTGATAATAGTCAAACACTGCACGCCATCCCCCTTGCCGCACCAGTCGGCCTGCTGGAATATACGCCTGATTTTGGTTACTGAATAACGCACAAGTCGAGCACAATTGCCCTTTCCAACGATGCAAATCATATACGACTGACTTTAAGCCCATTTGCTGCGCAATTTGACTGGCATAATACTCGGCATATGGCTCATTGCCTGTATTAGCTGCCCCGCTAGAACCTGCTTTATACAACACAATCTCGCCTTGAATACGCCGCCAACACTTTGCCAACATGCCATCTGTTGTTAACTCTGGAGAGGACGTAAAGCCGCTGCGAACGCTGTCACCGTAACCGGTATACGCAAGCAACGCTAAAGTTTGATTAAAATTGTGTTGATATAAGTTATAGTCAGCAAATAGACCGTTAAACTGCTCAGCAACTACCCAATAGCAATCATTAACCGATAAGCCTTTGCTAATCTCAATAATGCCTTGGGTATCGTTGACGTTTAAACCGAGTTTTGCGAGGAATTGCTGAACAAAGGCGCGATTTTTAGGGATAACTCGCCGTTTTAACCACTTTAACAAGCCTTGATCATCAGGTGTTAAATCCAGCGGAAATAGGGCGCGGTGTGTATCGTTGCTTGCCAGTATTTTGACTGAAATGCCTTCGATGGGATTTGAAATAAATTCAAATTTTAATAACGGGGTGTCAAAATGCTTTAGCCAGTAAGACATTGAACTTGCTCACGATCAAATGGCTATTAAAAAGGAATTAAAACGACTAGAAAAGAAGGGGGTTTTGAGAAATGGCGCGCCCGAGAGGGGTCGAACCTCTGACCTTTGGCTCCGGAGGCCAACGCTCTATCCACTGAGCTACGGGCGCATTATGTCTAAAGAGACAAGGATAACTGATTCATGCTGAAAAGTCTATGCACGATGAAATAACCCTTATGATATACTTTTGACTCCAAAAAATATCCATTGGTGAGACCAACAGTAATCAGCCTATAAAGGGGAAACGACAGTGAGTCAACAAGATGAAGCATTCTTAAAAAATAACACCCGTATGAAATTTTCAACTGTGGGTGCCCTTGCCCTTCTCTTAATTTCACCTCTAAGCCATGCCGCCTCAGATACTTCTGAGCCTTCTGACCAATTTAAACGTGAAGCCATCATTGAACGCTTAAAACCAATTGGTGAAGTGCGCGTTGGGGAAGTTGTTGAAGAAGCAGCCCCTGCGGCTGATGCAGGCCCTGTTGATGGCCCATCAGTCTATAGCGCAACGTGTATCGCATGTCACGGTGCAGGTATTGCAGGCGCACCTAAATTTGGTGACGCAGAACAATGGACTCCACGGATCGAACAAGGTAAAGACACCTTATACACCCATGCAATTGGTGGTTTCCAAGGCAGTGCTGGTGTAATGCCTCCTAAAGGCGGCAACATGCAGTTAAGCGATGACGCTGTGAAAGCAGCCGTTGACTACATGGTTGCAGAAATCACTGGCGAAGCAGCAGCACCTGCGGCTGAAGAAGCAGCGCCAGCAGCCGAAGAAGCGGCACCTGCGGCTGAAGAGGCAGCACCAGCAGCCGAAGAAGCAGCGCCTGCGGCTGAAGAAGCGGCACCAGCAGCCGAAGAAGCAGCAGCACCTGCTGAAGCCGGTGTTGACTTAGCACAAGGTGAAGCAACTTATAACCAAGCATGTTTTGTTTGCCACGCGCAAGGCATTGCAGGTGCACCTAAATTTGGTGATGCAAGCTTATGGGGACCTCGTATTGAAAAAGGTATGGAAACCTTATTCTCTCATGCGTTAAATGGTTTCCAAGGCGAAGCAGGCATCATGCCGCCTAAAGGTGGTCAAATGCAATTAAGCGACGACGAAGTGAAAAGCGCTGTTGCTTACATGGTATCTGCTGCTCAATAATAAGCAAAAAACAGATGCTATTTAAAACTGCTAGCGTATCGCACGCTAGCAGTGCTTATCCTTTCTAATCCGTCTTTAAATTCTGCGCCGTTTCCCTCATTTCCCTGCATTATCGCGTGATTTTTATCTAACTTGGCCGGAGGTGTCATGAGTTCATCTGCCCGCGCTTTCTGGTTTGCCCCTATTCGCATTTTTGCCAAAGTGTTGATGGTGGTAATCAGCTTAGTGGTTATTTTAGTGTTATTCGCTGCCTTATTCGGTAGTTTAGGTGATGTGTCCGAGGTCAGTACCGATCCGCTGCACGCCCAATATCGTTACATTGCAGGCGAGCGGAATAGCGAAAACAAATTGTTATTAGTCAACGTCGAAGGGGTGATTTTAGGCTCACCGCCTGAAGGCTTTGCCCCGACGTTCAGTTTTATGGATTTCAGCGTCAGTTATGGCTATGGCATCCGCGAGCAGCTTGAAAAAGCCGCCGAGGAAGACAGCATAAAAGGCGTATTTTTACGCTTGCAAACCCCTGGTGGCACGATTTTCGGAGCGCGCGCCATTTTTGACGGTATCAAAGCTTATCAAAGCAAAACCGGCAAACCCGTGTTTGCCTATATCGAAGGCATCTCAGCCTCTGGCGGTGTGATGGCAATGGTCGCCGCTGATAAGATTTATGCCGATTATGGCAGCATGGTCGGTAGTGTTGGCGTATTAGGCCCTACCTTGACTTATTTCGACCGCCCTACCGCATTTGAAGGCGGCATCTCTGGCGGTGGTATCGTTACCGAAGGCGGCATTGAGCAAACTATGGTCACGGCAGGGCGACATAAAGATTTAGGCAACCCCTTCCGCCGCCCAACCGCAGAGGAAATTGCCGTGTTGCAAGCAGATATTGATGAAGAATACGAAGCCTTTGTGCAACACGTTTCTGCCGCCCGCGATATTAAGCCCGAAGTGTTACGCGATGACATGGGGGCGCATATTTTCGGCAATACTGGTGCGGAGCGATACGGTTTAATTGATGGCACGTTGAGCAAAAATGACGCGCTTGCAGCTTTAGTTGAGCAAGCCGGTTTAAAAGCGGACGACTATAAATTAGTTGAAGCGCGCAGCGAAAGCAGTTCTCTGTTAGGCGAATTATTTGGCGTTGAACAGCCACAAAGTCGCAGCCAAAGCACTCCGCCACGCATGATGCAGCAAGTCTGCGCAGCCGTCCGTTCACCGTTGGTTTATTACGGTGATACGAGCCAATTGTGTCAATAAACGCCCGTTCTCAGGTTGTTCACGGTTTTACCTTACTGGAATTATTAGTCGCCTTAGCTGTGTTTGCCGTCGTAGCAGTGCTGGCTTATGGCGGCTTAAATTCCGTGTTATCGGTGCGTGAGCATACCCGCGAGCAATCAGAACAGTTAAGCCGTTTGCAAATCGGTTTCAGTCGTTTGCAGCAAGATTTAGAGCAATACATTGCCCGCAGCGTGCGTAATCAATATGGTGATTTTGAAGCCGCTTTAGTGGCGACCCGTGATCAATTGGCCTTTACTCGCACTGGTTGGTCAAATCCGCTGGGGCAAGCGCGTAGTGGTTTGCAGCGGGTGCAATACCGTTACCAAGATGAGACCTTATGGCGTGAATATTGGCGCGTGTTAGACCAAGCACAAGACAGCGAGCCTGTCTCCGTCGCCTTGCTGGAAGAAGTCAGCGAGTTGCAATGGCGGTTTTTAGATTCGCAATTAGACTGGCATGACACATGGCCTTTAAATGATAGCCAACGCGATCAAATCGACTTACCGACTGCGGTTGAAACGGAAACCAGCAAGACTGACACCGACGCGGTGAACGCACGCACAGCGGAAACTGAAGCGGAGACCTTGCATTTACGCGCTATTGAATTGACCTTAACTGTGCCGCGTTTGGGCGAAATCACCCGTTTATTTGCCGTCACTGATCAAGCTTATGCCACACAAAGCGACACCACAGAATAAACAGCACGGCGTTGCTTTAATCACCGCCTTGTTAATCGTTGCCTTGGCGACAATTACTGCTGTGGCGATGACTTCGCGCCAGCAAATCGACATCCGCCGCAGTGCTAATGTACTCAATTTGCAGCAAGCACGCGCTTACACCCTTGGCGCGGAAGCGTGGGCGCAACAGATTTTATGGCGTGATGCACGATCCAGCAGTTCTGATCATTTGCAAGAATTATGGGCGATGACCTTGCCGCCGACGATGGTGGAAGGTGGTCAGTTAAGTGGTCGCCTCAGCGATTTACAAAGCCAGTTTAATTTAAACAATTTGCTAAAAGCCGATGGCAGCGTCAGCGAATTAGACGTGCAACGCCTGCAACGCTTACTTACTTATTTAGAACTGCCGGAAGAATTAATCGCTGTTATGATCGACTGGATCGATAGCGATACCGATCCCACCTTGCCCAATGGCGCGGAAGACAACAGCTATTTGCTAAAAGACCCTGCCTACCGTGCGGCAAATCAGTTGTTTAGCAGTGTTTCTGAATTGCGTTTATTGCACGGCATGACAGACGAGATATTCCAGCAACTGCGCCTGTATATCACCGTATTGCCGCAACGCACCGCGTTAAACGTCAACACCATGCCCGCCGCCTTATTGCTCAGCTTATCCGACAGCTTGACCTCATCTGATGTAGAAATGTTAATTGCAGCGCGGACTGAAAAACCGGCTGAAACGGTGAGCGAATGGCTAGCACAAGATGCGCTCGCCGGTTTAGACATTAAAACCGAGGGTTTATCCGTCAATTCTAAATATTTTTTGCTACATGCTGAAGCACAAATTGACACCGCTTACGCACAATTATTCAGCGTGTTAAATCGGCGTAGCGATGTGATTACTGTGATCAGACGGGCATTTGATCCGGTTGATTACTTGCCTGCTTATGCAGTTGTTAACACCACTGACACTAATTGAAGGTCGTTCACTCGTTCCTATCGTCCCGATGGGAATGCATACCGTGTCGCTCCAGCGGCACGTATAGGAATGAGAATGCGCTTATAACCACGACTCGCGCCGCTGGAGCGACGCGGCATGCATTCCCACCAAAATGGTGGGAACGAGAAGCATGGTTTTGTTTTTAATGATAATTTTCGTTAAACTCAGGTCGTGATGAAACCGCGACTGATGGGCTTCGTGCCTCAGCCCATCCTACACTCTTAACACAGATACGCCTGACCCGACACGCTAGCCCCTGTGTTGCTGCTGTAATCGCGCTCAGCTAACACCACATGCGTTGCCATCAAGGTTTCCGCTTGATAAATCGCCTCACTCACCGCTGCATTTAACGCCGCACGACGACCTAAACTCGCTAACGCACCACCAGAAACATCTCCGACTAAAGCACACTCACCATCATCAATACTGGTCACGACTTGAATGCCGGTTGGGTGTGTGGTGTGGCTGCTACAACCGACTAAAACGCTTAACAATGCACTGCTTAGCACAAGCCGCCATTTCATTCGCTTTGCTCCGTTTGCCATTGCGCCACCACCTCTTGTGCTGCCATAAACGCATCTCTGGCCGCAGGAGCGCCACAATAAACAGCAGAATGTAATAAAACGGCTTGGATTTCTTCCACCGTGCAACCGTTACGCAAAGCACCGCGCACATGACCTTTTAACTCATTAGGGCATTTTAAGGCGGTTAACATGGCGATAGTGATTAAGCTGCGGGTGCTGCGAGGTAAATCGTCGCGTGTCCAAGTGCTGCCCCATGCGTGTTCATTGAGAAAATCTTGCAGCGGTTGGTTAAATTCAGGGCCGTTTAAGGCTTTCTGCACAAAGCTTTCGCCCATGACTTCGGTGCGTACTTGTAAGCCTTTTTCATAATTGTCGTTGTGTGAATTTGACATTGTGACTTGATTCCTGCGTAAAGTAGGTAAAAATAAGAGTTATGGCGGTGCAACAAATTTTAAACGCGCTCGGTGTCCGCCATCAATGTGCTTGTTGCAATTTGGCACTGATATAAAGTGGTGTAAAGCGACGCTAAGCATTTGTTTTTTAATAAATCAGAAACTACTAATTGTTTGCATAAAAATATTTTACATAATCAAGTATTTAATCAGCACAGTCAATGCGTTATGTTACACTAGCGCAAACCGGCGCAGAGGAAACACGGTTTGCCTGTTATGGGCGATTGTTGAAGAAATCGTCTGTTGAGTGAGTAATTAGGGAAAATTGCTTAAAACCTTAAGGGAGCGGTATATCAGCACTGCGCGGTTAAAGTGAGAGGGCGCGCCCGCCAGAGTTTGGTATGACTCTTTATAATACTATGAAAATACGAGATTATTTATGTCAACGTATGCAATTGGCGATATACAAGGTTGTTATGATGACCTAAGGCGTTTACTCGATACTATCAACTATGACCCCGCTGAAGATATTTTGTGGTCTGTGGGTGACATTGTAAATCGTGGCCCGCAATCTTTAGAGGTGTTGCGGTTTTTCTATGATTTAGGTGATCGTGCCATTGTGGTGTTAGGCAATCACGAATTGCATTTGCTAAATGTGGCTTATGCACGTCCTGATTGTATGCGTCCTAGTGATACCTTAACGGATATTTTGGAAGCACCTGACCGAGAGGAGTTGTTAACGTGGGTGCGGCATCGTCCTTTTTTACACCATGATCGACATTTAGGTTTTACCTTAGTTCATGCAGGTTTCCCACCGCAGTGGGATTTACGACAAGCTTGCAGTTGTGCGGAGGAGGTAGAAGATTTATTACGCAATCGTGATTATGTGGATTTTCTACAAGAGATGTATGGTGATATGCCAACACGTTGGAGTAGAAATATACAGGGCTGGGCGCGTGCGCGTTTTATCACCAGTTGCTTTACCCGTTTGCGTTATTGCACAGCGGAAGGTGATTTGGCGATGAAAAATAAGTCTAAGCCTCAGCTAAGTTCACAGCCATATCATTATTTGATTGATGATGAGCGGCCTTGGTTTAGTGTTGCGCAACGTGCTAGCCAGCCGTTAAACATTGTGTTTGGTCATTGGGCGACTTTGGGCTTTCATATGGATGAGCGCAACGGTATTTATGCCTTAGACAGTGGTTGTTTGTGGGGTGGCGCATTAACAGCAATGCGCTTAGAAGATAGACAGATATATCAAATCGACTGTCAAACCAAGCGTGCAGTGGGTTCTTGTTGATAGTTTGTCAGTAAAAAAAGCATAGAGCGTAGGGGATGCAAAATGCCACCACTGAATAGCAGTGTAGTCATTAGTTTTTTGGCATTTTACACACGCGGAATTGTTCTCACATCAGACATATTTCTCCGCGTTCGCGCCGTAAATACACGCGGCGTAAACCCTACTTTCTCTATTTTGATTAAATCAGGAGTTACGCAGTTGCCTTCAGCAGATATAAAGGCTTATCAAGATAAGCCCTGATAGCCTCGCGAATAATCTGTATTTTAGCTTCAAACCAACTATGCCCAGTTGCGTAGCTATAAGTTTCCAGCCGTAGAAAAGCTCGCAGGGCTAAAGCAATATGGTTACGTTGTGCAGTTGCAGAACGTGCTTGGCATTTTTCAACACCACAAAACTGCTTGATACCTCGGTGATAGTTCTCAATTACCCAAGACTTTTCTGAAAGTGAGCGTC
>QKBZ01000307.1 GCA_003245895.1 Beggiatoa sp. | reverse complement strand
AGACATTGACAATCAGATGGACTGCAACCATTCTTAAATGAGATTTAGACTCATTCTAAATCTATGAGTTTGGTCTGAGTACCATGATCCACCGGAGGAGAGATTAAATGTTTAAAAAAACCTTACTATGCGTTGCATGCGCCGTTGCACTGAATACAGTTACATCCACCAACAGTTTTGCGGCTGCGATGGCTGATACCAATCATTTTTGGTGGCCTGAAAGTCTGAACTTAAGTCCTTTACGCGCTCACGATATGCGCTCCAATCCCTATGGCAATGACCTCAACTATGCCGATGCTTTTAGTAAAGTCGATCTCAAAGCACTGAAAGCCGACATTGAAAAAGTGTTAACCACCTCGCAAGACTGGTGGCCTGCCGACTGGGGACATTACGGCGGTTTAATGATTCGTATGGCATGGCATAGTGCGGGGACTTATCGGGTACACGATGGGCGCGGCGGTGCAGATGGTGGTCAACAACGCTTTGAGCCGCTCAACAGTTGGCCTGATAACGTCAGTTTAGATAAAGCACGTCGTTTGCTGTGGCCGATTAAACAAAAATATGGGCATAGCGTTTCTTGGGCAGATTTGATTATTTTGGCTGGTAACGTCGCTTTAGAATCGATGGGCTTTGAAACGCTGGGCTTTGCCGGTGGTCGCGTTGACGACTGGGAAGCGGATAACGTGTACTGGGGTGCTGAAACCGTCATGTTAGGCAACAAAGAGCGTTACAAAGACGGCAAATTAGAAAAACCATTGGCGGCGGTGCAAATGGGCTTAATCTATGTCAACCCAGAAGGGCCTAATGGTAGTGGCGATCCATTGGCAGCAGCAAAAGACATGCGCGAATCCTTTGGTCGTATGGCAATGAACGATGAAGAAATTGTGGCATTAGTGGCAGGCGGGCACACCTTAGGCAAAGCACATGGCGCACATCCCGTTGATTGTGTAGGGCCAGAACCCGCAGTCGCACCGACTGAACAACAAGGGCTTGGCTGGAAAAACAAATGTGGCAAAGGCAATGCCGAAGACACCATGACCAGCGGCTTAGAAGGGGCTTGGACAGCAACACCGACTGCGTGGTCTATCCTGTTTTTAGACAACTTATTCCGCTTTGAGTGGGAACAAGTGAAAAGCCCCGCAGGCGCAACCCAATGGAAACCGGTTGAAGAAGCCGCACAAACGCTGGTACCTGACGCGCATGTTGAAGGCAAACGCAATCCGCCCATGATGTTTACCACTGACCTTGCGCTGAAAAAAGACCCAGAGTTTCGCAAAATCGCCGAACGCTTCTGGAAAAATCCGAAAGAATTTGATCACGCTTTTGCTAAAGCATGGTTCAAACTGACTCACCGTGATTTAGGGCCACGCGCACGCTACTTAGGCAGCGAAATCCCAGAAGAAGTGTTTATTTGGCAAGACCCTGTACCCGCCGTCGATCATAAATTAATCGACGCGGCAGACGTTGCCAACTTAAAAGCCGCTATTCTCAAATCCGGTTTAAGCATTCCTGAACTGGTGAAAACGGCATGGGCTTCGGCTTCCACCTTCCGTGGTTCTGACATGCGCGGCGGTGCAAACGGTGCGCGGGTACGTTTAGAACCGCAAAAAGACTGGGCGGTAAATGATCCTGAAGGTTTGGCAAAAGCCTTAACCACACTGGAAAAAGTGCAAGCAGATTTCAACGCTTCCTTAAGCGATGGCAAAAAAGTCTCGTTAGCGGATGTGATTGTGTTAGGTGGCGCGGCGGCGATTGAAGAAGCAGCCAAACAAGCCGGTCATACCGTTGAAGTGCCATTCACCGCTGGTCGTGGCGATGCCACTGCTGAAATGACAGATGTGCATTCATTCGCCGTGCTTGAACCAATGGCCGACGCTTTCCGCAATTACTACAGCAATACAAGCTATGGTTCTCCAACAGAAATGTTGATCGAAAAAGCGGACTTATTGACTCTGACGGTGCCAGAAATGACGGTATTAGTCGGTGGCATGCGTGCGCTGGGTGCGAATGCAGGCGATAGCAAACACGGTGTATTGACAGATAAACCCGCAACTCTGACTAATGACTTCTTCGTCAACTTGCTCAATATGTCCACGAACTGGCAAAAATCGGCTGATATGGAAGGCGTTTATGAAGGGTTAGACCGCGCCACTGGCGAGAAAAAATGGACAGCAACTTCTGTTGATCTGATTTTCGGTTCTAATTCTGAGTTACGCGCTGTGGCAGAAGCTTATGCAACAGATGACAGCAAAGAGAAATTTGTGAGTGACTTTGTTGCGGCTTGGACTAAGGTGATGAATTTGGATCGGTTCTAGTCTTTCCGCTCGTTCCCACCGTCTCACGGTGGGAATACATGCCGCGTCGCTCCAGCGGCGCGAATGAAGTTTATGGAACAGAAAAGGCATTATCTGCCAATCATCAATAATGTTATATGCGAATACTAAATAAACGATTTTTATGTTTCTGTAACACAAAAGTATTGTATGATTGCCATAGGAAGCAGTTGTGTTCATACAATTACCTATACAGGGAAAACAAATGGATTTTGATAATTTTGTAAATAAACTTTGGTCCCAAAACGCAACAGGAAAAAATGGTTTTGAAGGTTTAATTGCAAAATTACTTGAACATTTGACCGGACAACACTTTTATTTATCAGCTTCAGGTCGTCAACAAGGTCGAGATATAGCCAGTAACTCACTGATGGTGGAGTGTAAACGTTATAAAGACACTAGTTCGCTTAAGAGTGATGAAATATTAGTCAAGTTTTCTGCTGCTGCTTTAACTGATCTAACACCTGACTTATGGCTTGTAGTTACCACCAAAAGGCTGCCAGAACAATTTCATACACAGCTTAAATTATTAAGTAAAAAAAATGGTATAGCTTATTTCTCTATTGATGCTCAGAGGAAAGAAGAAAGTACGCTAGCGGCTTTATGTTCCTCTGCTCCTAAAATTGTTTCTGAACATTTACAACAACATGGTACTCCTAACTTATCAAGTAATGATGCACAAGCACTTGAATCCTATCTAAATACACTGGCTCAAAATTCATATATTCAAAAGAATATTGATGCTCTCAAAAGAGAAGTCACAACAGAAAATATTGGCTACGCAGACTGTTATAAAAAACAAAATACATGGCTGCTTGAATGCTTGCAAGACACTGATAAATCAAACGCTTTTTTTACTCAAGATATTGCCGTAAAAGCTCAAGGAAAAACACTGATTGATAGGAAAGAAGCTAATGAGACTATTAGTTCTTGGATTAAACAATGGCATGAGCATCATCAACCATTAGTTATACTTGGAGAAGAAGGTGATGGCAAAACATGGGCAGTTGCTTCAGCACTTTACCCTTATTTATCGAACCCCGCACCTCCAATGTTGTTTATTCCATCCTCAAAAATAAATTCTATCGAACCTGAAATACTAATAATTGAAGCACTTAAAGACTCGCTTAAAGAACCATATGAAGGCTATTGGGATAAACGTTTAGAGCACTGGCTTGCTCGTCCCCTTATTAAGTCACCTTATTTTTTATTGATTATTGATGGACTAAATGAGCGTTACGACGTGGAGTGGTTACGCTTACTTGCCAAATTAAAAATTGAGCCTTGGTGTAATCATGTTGCTGTACTGATGACCTGCCGGAGTGTTTTTTGGCAAGAACACCTGACATCCAATGATATTAAAACTTGGCAGCTAAAGCCTTATGACGATAAAGAGTTAGATCAAGCACTTGCAACAACAGAACTGACTCGTGATGATTTCAACTCTGAACTAATCGAATTATTACGCATTCCTCGCTATTTCGATCTAGCTATACGTTTGCGTAAAAAAATGAGTGCTGATGGGGAAATTACGAAAGAACGACTAATTTATGAGGATTGGCGGGATAAACAGGGGCGCAAACTTAGACAAAGCTTAAGCCATGATGATTTTCAAGAATTAATCATGAACCTAAGCAGGAACATCCAACAAAACAAATCACTTTCACGAACAGAACTAAATGATGAATTATCTGCATATCAAGATGCTCCACAGCCTCTATTTAATGAATTATCCAGTGCAAAAATTTTAGAGAAAAAGTCCGGTAATAAATGGACATTAAATCATAATAACTTAATCCTTGGTTTAGGATTATTGCTTGCTAATGAAGTCTCAGAGTTAGATAGCGAAGATGCAATTAATGAAGTCATTGCAAACTACCAAGAACCAAAATCTGATATGGATATCAAGGTCTCTATCTGTGCAATGGCTTTATACCATGCGTTAGGTGAAGCTAACTTATCTGATATTGCCTGCCTAACTTTATTCAAAGCTTGGATTACTGGTCGTAACATAACAGAAGAAGATTGGTTTCGTGTTACTGCTTATATTCCCCTTCGCCCTGAAATTTATTTGCAAATGGTTGAGTGGTTATGGTCAAAACACACCAACAATATAGGCATGCAAGATGCCTTTATGGCGGGTTTTTTAAAATTTAAGGATGCCCAACAAGTTCAACAAGCATTAATTCCCTATTTTGAGCGTTGGATGGGCTTTGTCCACCCTGATGGACATGTTGGCAAACATGCTGATGAACTTCAAAAGCCAGAACGTGTAGAAAGCCGTAAAAAAGTTATAGAGGCGTTAGGACAAGAGCTTACCGATACGGTCAAATTATTTGGTTGTCACTTAACTTTTGTACAAGACCAAGGTTTGTTACGTTTACCTCGTTTTGTATTGGCACTGATTTCACACCAACCTCGTATGCCGCATTCACATGCAATTATCACTGGTGTTATTGCTGGTACTGTGATGGGCTACCCTGATTTTCAGGAACAATTAGCTTGGGTATTACAAACAGCTATGGATGATATTGAGCAGCCTCTTTTGTCTGCGGCTGAATCATTGATGCAAGAACAAATACCTACTGCTCAAAAGGCTGCTTGGTGGCTTTTAAGTGCATTAAGCACAGAACAAGCGATATATTTGCGCAGTAAAATCGCTCAAAAATATCAATTCAAAAATAGTTTTTGGCAATTATATGAAGAAAATCCTTGTGAATTCCGCTTGTGGGCTTGGACAAAGGAAAATTATTTGAACTGTCTTGGAAAGACGCAGTTTCATCCGAATGTCATTGCAAGCATGCTGAAAGATGTAGCTTTAAACCCCGATTGTATTGCACCTGATTGGTTGCCCTCAAAGCTTTCTTGTGTAGGAGATCATCTTGAGCTTACAAAAGTAAAATCAGCAGGTTTTGGTCAAACTAGTGAAGATATTGAACTTGATACACTAGAACCAGCTTTATGCGCTTATAATCCAGCAAAATATGCCGCGTTAATAAATAAGCTGACTAAACAATTACCTGAAAGAAGCATAGAATCTAAGAAAAACTTAGCTTGGAAAATTTATGATCATATTTTGATTATGGATGATGAAGCTCGTGTAGCAATTGACAATGCTTGGTATTTCATGCTTGAGCACATTCAAGAAAATGATTATGGAGAAGATATATTTTTTCCCTGCATTTTGAGGGGACGCACTTTAGCAGAACAACTCATTTTTTTGAAAAAGCGAGGAGATCGCAGTTCTTATTTCAGTGATTATCCGCCTTTTTTTCAAACTATCGATGATGAGAAAAAATCTGCACTTATTGCAAAAATTTTTCCTAATCTACCTACAACGAAACAACGTTATATATTTTTAATTGGGATAAGAAATGCACTAAAATATTTAGATGATTATCTACTAAGATATTTATCTAATTTTCATGAACTTGATGATAAATTATGTCGTAAAATTGCATTAGAAATTATTGTCCGCACAGAAAATAGAAAAGCTATCCAAATAGTATTAGATAGTACTTGGATAGCAAGCTTAGCA
>QKBZ01000367.1 GCA_003245895.1 Beggiatoa sp. | reverse complement strand
GCCCAACCTTGAGTCGTTGACGGTTTGGCCGTTATTCGGAATTTTTCTTATCACAGCATTATTATTTATACGCTTATCCCATACCCCTATTTTATTTGTCGCATGGTCATTATTTATCGTTTTTTTACTACCCACGCTGGGTATTGTGAGTTTTAATCAAGTATATGCAGGTGCAGATCGTTTTACTTATATAGCCGCTATCAGTGTTTATGTGTTAATCAGCATAAGCTTATTAAAAATAAATAATTACGTTAAAACTAAAAAGCCAGCACTTAGCACGACGGCTTTAGTATTAATTATTTGCTTTATGCTCACGCGCCAGCAAATACCCGTTTGGCAAAACGGTATTCGTTTATGGCAACATATTGTTGCAACGAATCCAACCCACTTCCTCGCTTATCAAGGCTTAGCATTGGCCTATTTCAACAACGGCAATGTCTTAAAAGCCATTGAGCTGTTCAAACAGAATATTGCTTTAAATGAAGACTGTTTAGACTGTCTTAATAACCTCGCACATGCCTATTTCCAGCTTGGGCAAAAAGATAAAGCCTTAGAGTATTTCAAAATAATGGTGCAAAAATCGGATCAATGCTTAGCAGGACTAGAAACAGTGTTTTATAACATGGCATTGATTTATGAAGAGAAACAGGATTATGTACAAGCTCAAGCGTTTGCAGAACACGCATTAGCCTGTCAAACTCATTATCAACCTGCGCAACAATTGCAACAGAGATTACAACAGTTTATTCAATAGCTTGGTTTGTGTTTTCTGTCTGAAATCAGGAGGAAAGGGAGGGTTGAGGACATCTGGCGGCTTCATCTAGTCTAGTGAGCATTATCTCATCTGACGCACATAAAAAAGCACGTATTGTGTGATCCGCACGAAATACAGAGTAAAACGGTCAATTTAACTCTGTAGTTTTTATGAAGATAATTTTTTGGCTTATCTCATTATTCGCAATACAATAGACAGAAAAGTGGTAGAGTAGAAACGTTTTATCTTACATTTTTACACACTTTTAAGTGATATACCGTAAAACAGTGTACTACTGTTAGGTTCTGTTTTTAGCAAATATAGTTAATTTTTTGAATGAATAGGCATGATGACTAAGCCGAGTACCCGTTGTGTATTGTCTCCCCCTGAGCACAGTGTTTTACAATGCGATGTAATGCTCGCTGGATCACCTATTAGCTTGCATGACAATAAAGAATTCAATATCTCGCCGTTAACAGCGGAACAGTCAGAGCAAGATTTTTTATACCGCTTATACCCGCAAGACCGCGCCTGTATCCAACAACAGCTTTATGCACAACAGCCTAACCGCAATGCGGTGGCGGTAACTGCCCGCTTAACGCAAGCAGATGGTAGTTATCAGTGGTATAGCTGGACGTTGTGGCAAACAGTAGAAAATCGTGTTCATGTCTTAGCCGTACCGCTCGCGACAACGGCCAATGCGTTTAATTATGAACAATTATTTACCCGTTGTTGTCGCCAATTATTATTGGCTTCCTTAGAAAGCAATCCTTTATCCACTGTCTTAGCATGGCTGCAAAAAGAGTTAATCTGTGGTCGCAGTGTTTTGTTTTTCAATGAAAAAACGGATGCACCAGACAGTCATCTCAGCCGCTGCCAACACGAGGCACAGCTTGCAGGCTATCAACCGCTGATAGAATGCGCTCCAACACTGGATTATCAACATTTGTTTAGCGATTGGCCGACACGCTTAGGCCAAGCGCAAGCTATCTTGATCGATGACACCTCAAAATTATCCGACGCAGAGCAACAATATTTAACGCAATACTGGCAAGCGGGTAGTGTGGCGATTTATCCCTTGATAGATAATGAACATTGGCGAGGTTTTATCGGTATTGCTTACCCACAGGCTCGCCAATGGCAAGCTTGCGAGATTCAGTTATTAAGCTTACTGGCAGAAGCCATTAGTCAATATCAGCGACGCACACATAGGGAACGGCGGTGGCGCACGCAAAATCATGTTTACCAAGCAATTTTTAATAATGCTGCGGTGGCTATTGCCTTATTAGATGCAGACGGTCATTATTTAGCCTGTAACCGGCAATGGTCAGATATGCTAGGCTATAGTCAAGCAGAACTATTGCAGTTAACCAACTTGGATGTTTGTCACTCTAGCGAAAAAGAAGTTGTGTTAGCGCGTATGGATGCCATGCGCAAAGGGCACAGCACACATTATCAGGTGAATAAGCGCTTTATTCATCGCAGTGGTCATGAATTGACCGGCAATTCTTTTGTCTCTGCCATTTATGATGAGGCGGGCGTATTAGAATATATTGTCGGTATTGTCATTGATGTCACTGAACAAAAACGCTTGGAACAAGAGCGTAACCGCTTGTTTAATTTATCATTAGACATGCAAGGCATATTGACCTTTAAAGGCAGGTTTCATCAATTAAATCCGGCATGGAAACGGGTTTTAGGTTGGGAACTGAGTACCTTACAGGAACAACCTGTCTTAGCGTTCGTGCACCCTGATGATCGCTCAATTACACACCGCTTTTTTCAACGCTTAAGTCTAGGACAAACCGTATTAGGGTTTGAAAACCGTTATCAGTGCGCTTCTGGCGAGTACCGCTGGTTATCGTGGAATGCTTACCCTTTAGTACGTGAAACTTATATTTATGCCATTGCGCGTGATATTACGGAGCAAAAATCGGCAGAAATGATCTTAAAACTCGATGAGGCGCGTTATCGTGCCATCGTGCAAGATCAAACAGAAATGATTTGTCGCTATTTACCCGATGGGCGTTTTACCTTTGTTAACACGGCTTATTGTCGCTGTTTTGGCAAAACTGAAGCAGAATTGTTAAATCAACGTTTTTTCCCCACCATTCATCCTGAAGATCGGCAACGTGTGCGCCACGCTTTGAGTAAACTAAGTGCACAACAGCCGATGATAGAACAAGAACTGCGCGTCATTTTGCCATCTGGTGAAGCGCGTTGGCATCACTGGGTGAATCGGGGTTTGTATGATAACAATAAGCAACTTTTAGAGTATCAAGCCGTTGGGCGTGATATTACTGAACGTAAACAATCTGAGGCAGATTTACTGCACGCAAAAGAAGTGGCAGAGTTAGCCACACAGGCGAAAAGCGAGTTCTTAGCCAATATGAGCCATGAAATTCGCACGCCGATGAATGGTGTGGTGGGTATGACAGAATTATTGCTGACCACGGATTTAACTCGCCAGCAACGGGAATATGCGGAAATCATCGCGCAATCGACTGACGCACTGCAAACTTTAATCAATGATATTTTAGATTTCTCAAAAATTGAGGCCGGTAAATTAACCTTAGAGCCAATCGTGTTTGATTTTGAGAATGCGACTTTAGATGTCACGCGCTTACTCAGCTTGAGTGCGACCCAAAAAGGGGTGGAGTTAATTGTTCGCTATGCGCCTGATGCGCCGTTTTACTTGATTGGTGATGCAGGACGTATTCGACAAATTTTGACTAACTTGGTCGGCAATGCGGTTAAATTTACCCATGATGGTTATGTGTTAATTGACATTGATTGCGAGTCGCAAGACGGACAGACTGCAAACATGCGAGTGCGCATTGAAGATACAGGGATTGGTATTTCAAAAGCGCATTTAACGGCGATTTTTGACAAATTTACCCAAGCGGATTCCTCCACCACACGCCGCTTTGGTGGCACAGGTTTAGGCTTGGCGATTTGTCAGCAATTGGTGAAAATGATGGGCGGCAAGCTGATTGCAAGCAGTGAAGAAGGGCAAGGCTCGGTGTTTCAGTTCTGTTTACCACTGCCAATCGCTGCTGTAGTGCCTATTGCCGAGGAGTCGGTGTTATATCCGTTTTCACTGAAGCCCTTAGAGGGGGTTCATGTGTTAATCGTGGATGATAATCCGATTAACTTGCGGGTGTTAACCGAACAATTAGAACGCATTGGCATACGTTGTCATGCGGTAGATTCTGCTGAAAAAGCGCTGAAAGCATTGCATCATGCTCAGGCAGAAAAAGACCCTTTCTGGTTGGTAATCCTTGATTACTTTATGCCAGAAATGAACGGGGAGACATTAGGTAAGGCGATTAAAGCCGATGAAAAATTGCGCAATACTGTATTGGTGATGTTGTCTTCGGCAGGTACTCAACAAGACAGCAAGCGATTACAAGCGATTGGCTTTGCCGCGCATTTGTGTAAACCGCTGCCACAGCGACAATTACAAAAAACCTTGGCAGCGTTACGCAACTCAGGCAATGCACGGCAGCCACGAGAGCTAATCACCATGGATAGCTTAATAGGATTACCAATACGCATGAATAATATTAAAGATCACCATGACTACGAAGGCACAACGGTATTATTAGTCGAGGATAATGATGTAAATCGTATGGTTGCCAGTATGATGTTAGGAGAATTGGGGTGTGTGGTCACCGAAGCGATTGATGGTCAAGAAGCAGTGAACTTATTGACAGAAAATCACTATGATGTGGTGTTTATGGATGTGCAAATGCCGACGTTAGACGGTTTTGCCGCCACCAAAGCCATTCGTGATCATGAACAACAGACAAATAGCACCTCACCTGCTTTAATCATTGCAATGACGGCAAATGCGATGCAAGGAGATGCAGATCGTTGCATTGCCCGTGGTATGGATGACTATATTGCTAAGCCGATTAATTTAGATCGTTTAGCCATGATTTTACAAAAACATCTTAAAGCCGATGCGACACCCGCATCCTCCTCAGAGGCAATGACTGATATGAATGTTTCTACCATGACTATGGCTGCTGCATCTTCCGGTGCTGAGGCTGCTGCGTCTTTGGCGCGGCATGTGTTATTAGTTGAGGACAATCAAGTGAACTGCATGGTGGCTAGCAATATGTTAGAAGCCTTAGCCTGTCATGTGGATATAGTGGAAGATGGACAACAAGCGGTCGATATTTGCATAAACAATCATTACGACTTGATTTTTATGGATATTCAAATGCCGATCATGGATGGTGTTACCGCCACCTTAAAAATCCGTGAACAAGAAGGCCAAGCCCGCCATACGCCCATCGTCGCCTTGACTGCCAATACTTTACCAGCAGATTTAAGGCGTTACCAAGAAGCAGGGCTAGATGATTGTGTCGGGAAGCCAGTTACTGTGGAGCGCTTAAGACGGGTGTTAGAGCGCTTTGTACCTGCGAAAGAAGACGAGATTGACGAGACCATGACCGTCAGTCCTGATGAGGCGGTGACAGACATTAGCACCACCGATGCAGAGACTATCGCACCAACAGAGGCACACATCAGCTTACCGCCAGAAGTGTTGGCCGTATCGGTGTTCAACCGTGTACAAGCAGCAACGGTTTGTATCGGCAATACCAAAATTCTGCATCGCTTATTAGAAGAATTCAAAAAAGACACGCTGAAGCAGTTAGAAAAATTGCAAGCCAGCCTCGACAGTCAGCAATATGAAACCAGCGAACGCATTACACACTCCTTAAAAGGCAGTGCACGCAGTATTGGGGCGGATCGTTTAGGGGAAATTGCCTTTTTGGCAGAGCAAGCACTGCGAGCACACGAAGTGGATAAACTGCCGCAGTTTTTAGCGTGGTTAACACAAGATTATGAACAACTGTTAGCAGAATGGGCGCAAACAGATTGGGAAGCCTTGGTTAAAGAAGGGGCTTAAACACCTGTGCTTAGCCCCTTATCAACGTTAAGCATTACCATTGATAGGACAACCCTGCTCTAACGGATAATATTTGCTCAGAAATGTCTAAGCTGAGCAAATCAAAGTCTTCATAATAATAATCGTGGCGAATCAGTGATAAATCATAAGATAAGTGCTGACTTAGCCAACCTTTCCAGCGGATACCCAAACTGGTGCCCGAGGCATCCCCTTTAGTATCGCTGATGAAAGAAGAATCGTAATACTGTGCCATCATCATGGCATAGGCAGCACTGAACGACAGCAAATTATTTTGTCCTACTGTCCAACCACCACCGGCACCAATAAACAAACCACGCCCTTCTAAACTGACTTGGCTGCCAATCGCAATCGCTGACGGTGGCGAGACAATACTCGTTTCACCGTATTTATAGCCTGCAAACACGCTAATCGACTCGTTAATGCCATAGCCTAGCGACACGGCTACATCTTCACGTTCAAAATAAGCATTGCCGTTTTCATTAGGTTCTTTACCCGAGGCAGGATTTTTTTCCCCTGAAATATCGAGGTAAAAACGCCCATAAGTCGCGGTAAGCCCAATCCCTAGCGAATACAGTTTATTGTCAATACCACCACCACCGATGGAGTATTCAAAATCTCGATAAGAGGCGAATACATTGGGGATTAAGGTTAACTCTGCACTGTGTGCCATGAACGGACACAAACTGCCCAGCAATAACACCCAGACTCTACCCTGCTGCATGAAAAAACGGCTCATTGCATCCTCTATGGCTGCGACACACTAAAAAGAAGGGGTAAAAATAACGCTTTTTGTGGCTGACTCAGGTGGGGAGGCATTTAAGCTATCCTGAGCGGTCGCTTGTAATGCTAACAGTTCTACATGTTGAGGTAAAATGGCTAAGCCTTTGTCAATCCATTCTAAACTGTTTTGCCATTGGGCTGTTTGTTGGGCGCGCTCTGCTTGTTGTTGGTAATAAGTGACGATTTGCGTCAGTTTTGCTTGTAGTTCAGGTTGTTTAGGCTGTAAGCGCAAACTGGCTTGGTAACGATCTGCCGCAATGTCGTATTGTGCTGCTGCTAGGGCTGCATCTGCTTGCGCCCGTAATTGCTGTGCCGGTGTGGGGGCAGGTGGCTCCGGCTTTGCTGTTTCAGACACCACAATGGGCATTTTAGTCTCAGGTGGTGGTGGCGCGACTTTCACGGGTGGCGGCGTAGGTTTAACCTGCGCAGGTGTCGATGTTGGCGGCGTGGCTAATTTTTGACTTAAAGAAAGTAAACCTGCGTGTGTGGGCATCACTGCCAAGCCTTTCTCTAATAAACTGCGATAACGTGTTTTATTACGTTGTTCTGCACGCGCTAATTGTTCATATTGATCCGCAATGCGACTAAAGCCGACTAAGGCTTGCTGATTATCCGGCGATAATTGCAATACTTGCTGATATAACTCGTAAGCATTATTACCCGTTGGTTCAGTCAAACGCAAAGCTTGCAAATGTTGCTCAGCACGGGTCAACAACTGATCAATTTGTTGTTGCCGCACAAGACTCGCATCTGTTAACTGTTCTCGCAGCGACAATAAGCCGACATGGTTAGGAAATAATTGTAAACCTTCTTGGATTAAAAATAAGCTGCTGGCAGGGTTGTCTTGCTGCTCACGGGCGAGGGCTTCATATTTTGCCGCCACTTGGCGTAAGCCTTCACTGGCCTGTGGGTGTTCTGGCATTTGGGCTAACACCGCTTGATAATGCGAAGCCGCCGCTGCCAATTGCGACACAGCAAAGGCTTGTTCCGCTTGGCCTAATTGCTTGGCGATTAAGTCTGCTGTGGCTTGGTTTTGCTGCTGTTGCTGTTCGGCACTGACTAATAAAGCTTGTAAAGCCAATAACTCATCATCTTGTGGCAGAATTTGTAAGCCTTGTTTCACGGCGGCAAAGGCGGCTGTTAAATCCGCTGCTTGATAGGCTTGCTCGGCAGTGTGTTGATAATGGCGCGCTAAACGCTGCAAACCTGCTAACGCCTGCACTTGATGCGGGTCTTGTTGCAAGATGTTGCGATATGTTTGCCATGCGTTATGTTGTTCAGGGCTGACTAACTGCCCATGCGCTAAATACTGGTGGGCTTGGGCTAATTGTTGCGCAATGAGATCAGGTGCAGGTGGATAAAAACGCCAATATAAAGCACCACCGATCAGCACCAATCCCAATAACACCAACAAACCACGCACGGCGGAAGGCTTTTGCGCTGGTGTGGCTGGGCTGTCCACCCATTCTGGCACTGGCTCCCCTCGCAAGGCAGCTTGAAATTGTGCCACTGATTGATAACGCTGCTCAGGTCGAATGGCTAACGCCCGCATAATAGCTTGATTAATCATATGCGGCGTGGATTCTTCGCCTACTGCCTCTGGCAACGGTGGCAAGCAATCTTCAGCAAAGCGATCCGTGGCGGCGGGCGGTAAGCGACCGGTTAACAGTAAATACAGCAAAGCACCGCACGCATAAATATCCGTCCATGCCCCAATTCTGCCGCGCCCTGAATACTGTTCTATGGGTGAATAACCGTGTTTTAACACCAAGTCCAAAGTTTGACTATTTTCGCCCACCACATGCCGCGCCGCACCAAAATCAATTAAAATAGGCGTACCATCGGCTAGCAAGCGGATATTTTGCAGAGAAATGTCGCGGTGATAAATATGTTGCGAATGCACCACGGTTAAGGCTTCTAAAATGGGCTGCATAACCGTTAAGGCAATATTTAAAGACACGCGACTATCAGGTTGACGGGTCAACAGATCAGTTAAGTTTTCACCGTCTAAATATTCCATCACCATATAGCCGGTTTGATTGGCCTCAAAAAAGTTAATCACGCGCACAATATTGGGGTGATCAAAACGGGCTAAATTGCGGGCTTCCTCAATAAACAAATGCAAGCCTTGCATAAAGGCAGCTTCTTGTTTTTTCAGCGGAATCACGGTGGCCGCTAAAAAGTCACGAGTCGCTAATGAGGCCGGTAAATATTCCTTAATCGCTACCTTTTTGCGCAACCAGCAATCAAAGGCGATATAAGTGATACCAAAACCACCTTGACCTAAACATTTGCCAATTAAAAATTGGTTTTTTAACAGCGTTCGCGGTTTAAGGTATAATGGATGGTTTTTATGCTGGCGTTCATCATAACCACAATGCGGGCAGCGAGCGGCTGTGCCTTTGTTTTGCATACAATTTAGGCACCGTAGCTCAGCACTTAATGTATCTGCCATTAAATCATGCACTACGCTCATCGTGGTCGTTGAATCAGCAGTTTGATTAGACATTTTCAGGACAGGTCAACGGAATCAGTTGCAGCACTCGCGCCGATAGTCGGCGGGCGGGGTGACGGTCATATAACAGGCCGCCCCTCGGATAGATGATAATGCTCGAATTATTATCGATTCACCAAAAATAACCAAGTGTTAACACTTTAAAAATTGGGTTAAAAACCACTGAGTCATCCCCATTCAAAATAACCATAGCATGAGTTTGACCGGATCGGCTATTATTCAGCACATTTTTAGCAATCATTGGCTTTTGGGCGAGCCTTCGCCACGGGCTTTGTGCACGCTGCGAAAGATGTGTCTGTACTTAACCCTCATTATGGGATCGAATCTCTACACTAAACACTTATGGCCAACATTCTAGTACTGCATGGCCCTAACTTAAACCTGTTAGGGACACGAGAGCCTGATAAGTACGGGCATCACACGCTTGAACAGATAAACCAACAGCTCAGCCAATTCGCCGCGCAACAACACCATCAGTTAAGCGCGTTTCAAAGCAATGCTGAATATGAACTCATTAACCGAATTCATGCAGCGCGGGCTGAACAGGTAAATTTCATCCTCTTTAATCCGGCTGCGTTTACTCACACCAGTGTTGCCTTACGAGATGCACTGTTAGCAGTCGCAATCCCCTTTATCGAAGTGCATTTATCCAATGTTCATGCACGAGAGCCTTTTCGTCATCATTCTTATTTTTCTGATGTAGCCGTGGGCGTGATCAGTGGATTAGGGGCGCAGGGCTACACGCTGGCATTGCAAGCAGCACTTTCTATCCTTTCAAGTGCGGAATAAATTCAATGGATATTCGTAAAGTCAAAAAATTGATTGAAATGCTGGAAGACTCCGACGTTGCGGAAATTGAGATTCACGAAGGAGAGGAATCCGTCCGCATCAGTCGTTACAGCTCAGTGGCACCAGCCGTGGCAACACCCGTTGCCGTCGCTGCACCACCTACTACTATTGTAACACCTTCTCCCGCAGCCGCACCGAGTGTTGCTGATAGCGGTGCAGCGGTGGATACACATAGCAATGACAATGTGATTACCTCACCGATGGTAGGCACGTTTTATCGCGCTGCGTCTCCTACTAGCAAGCCTTTTGTTGAAGAAGGGGCTGAAGTGAAGGAAGGGGACACCTTGTGTATTATTGAAGCAATGAAGATTCTCAACCAAATCACCGCAGATAATGCTGGGGTTATTAAGAAAGTGTTAGTTGAAAATGGCGCGCCGGTTGAATACGGTCAGCCGTTATTTGCACTGGCTTAATGGCTTTGTTGTCTGCTCTACGTGAAAGGGAAGAGGGAATATGCTGTCTAAAGTGGTAATTGCGAATCGAGGCGAAATCGCCTTGCGCATTTTAAGAGCCTGTCGAGAAATGGGCATTCGGACGGTGGCGGTGCATTCGTCAGCGGATCGTGATTTAAAACACGTTCGTTTGGCGGATGAGTCAGTGTGTATCGGTCCACCGTCCTCGGTTGAAAGTTACTTAAACATTCCTGCGGTGATCAGTGCGGCGGAAGTGACCGACGCAGTGGCGATTCACCCCGGTTATGGTTTTTTAGCGGAAAACGCCGATTTTGCGGAGCAGGTAGAAAAAAGCGGTTTCATCTTCATCGGCCCACGCCCTGAGACGATTCGTTTAATGGGGGATAAGATTTCCGCCATTCATGCCATGAAACAAGCCGGTGTGCCCTGCGTCCCTGGTTCTGATGGCCCCTTAACTGAAGATGAACAAGAGTGCATACAGTTAGGGCGTGACATTGGTTATCCGGTCATCATTAAAGCAGCCGGTGGCGGTGGCGGTCGTGGTATGCGGGTAGTGCGTTCTGAAGCGGAGTTGTTAAATTCCATTTCGTTAACGCGCAATGAAGCGGCCAATGCGTTTGGCAATAGCCAAGTGTATATGGAGAAGTTTTTAGAAAATCCGCGTCATATCGAGTTTCAGGTGTTAGCGGATGAGCATGGCAACGCAGTGCATTTAGGTGAGCGCGATTGTTCTATGCAGCGCCGACATCAGAAAGTGATCGAGGAAGCCCCTGCACCGGGCTTAACGCCAGAGATGCGCGCGCAAATCGGTGGGCGGTGTGCGCAAGCATGCCGTGATATTGGTTATCGGGGCGCTGGTACGTTTGAGTTTTTATATGAAAACGGTCAGTTTTATTTCATCGAGATGAATACCCGTATCCAAGTGGAGCATCCGGTTACTGAGCAGATTACAGGGATTGATTTGGTGCGTGAGCAGTTACGGGTTGCCATGGGCGAGCCGTTAAGCTTCACTCAAGATCAAATCGAATTCCGTGGTCATGCCATTGAATGCCGGATTAACGCGGAAGACCCTAAGACCTTTATGCCATGTCCAGGCGATATTACCCGTTATCATGCCCCTGGTGGGCCGGGTGTGCGGGTGGATACGCATATTTATAGCGGTTATCGGGTACCGCCTTATTATGATTCAATGGTCGGCAAGGTAATCACGTTTAGTGATTCGCGTGAGTCTGCTTTAGCGCGTATGTCAGTGGCCTTAGACGAGATGATTGTGGAAGGGATTAAGACTAATATTCCTTTGCATCAGATGTTGCTAAAAGACCCTCATTTCCAACGCGGTGAATTGAATATTCACTATTTGGAGAATAAGTTGAAATAGTCAGTTTCAGCGTTTGAGGTGTTTGCAAGGCGGATAACAGGTGTGTAGCTTGTTGTCCGTTTTGTGTTTTTGGGGGGAGTTACGAGCCGTGTTGTAGGTCGGATAAGGCGTTAGCCGTCATCCGACATCGTGCGCTTGAAGCTTAAACCAAGCCACTTATGGCGGATGACGGCTTGCGCCTTATCCGCCCTACAAGCCTATTTCATAATATAGACTGCTTCAATTAAATAATTCGGTTTTTCTGCTGCTTGCACATAAGTGAAAATCAACGGCGCATTCGCCCCCATGATTTTATGGATGCTGGTTTTGCAATACTCGCCTAACTGCACACTGCCTTTATCTTCCGTCCAAGGTGTATCACCCTTAAAGCCAACATAAGATTTAAGTTCCCAACCGTCCTCCAAACGATAAGCATCATAAACCCAAGCGATGCGGAAGCCACGCGACCACACTTTCTTGTCTTTTAACAACTGTTGCCCATCGTCAGGACCACACAGTTTTTCAGGCGTAAACGATTTCGCTTGGCTGTCGTCAATCTCGATTAAAGTCCAATCTGTTTTGGCATTTTCAGCCTTGCGATTAGACAAATACACCAATACAGACTTACCCGCATGATCGCGTAATTTATTCCACTGGCTCATATTGGCAGAAAAATGCATCAACTCGCCGTCACGATCTTGGCAAGAAGCTTCTACTGATTTCTCAGCATCTGAGAAAAAGCCTTCGTTATCACCTTTATAAGAGGTTTTAACCAAGTAACAGGCAAGAATACGTTGCGCGTTATACTTTGTTTCCCCTGTGGCGGTAGCTTTATTGTCAAAAAATGCTTGTGCAGCAACAGGTAAAGTAAACGTTAATAAGCAAGCGAGTGCAGCATAAGTAGTATTTTTTATAGATAACATGAATGTCTCCTTTTAATATTCACATATCAGACTAACAAAAAAATATGACAGTTTGTTTATCAGAGGCTGCTTATAGGCTTAATGTCATTTCATGTTTCCTTTCATACCTCTTTAGCTTTGCTTTATCCGCACTTACCTTAATACCAAGACTTTAAACACAACCGAATTCAACTTGAATCAATGAATATTTATACTCAATACGTGCATGCTTATGATCGTGAGCAAATTGTGCTCGCTGTCTTAAAAGCTCAAGATGCTGATTTAGATATAGAAAGTCGTTTTGCTAAATACGAAAAAATGAGCGAATCGCCTTATCGCTTCTTTCGCGGGACAAACCCCTTATTTTGGGCAGATATTGCCGATGATTGGCGACTGACACAATTTGGCAATGGACATACACGCACTTGGATTCAAGGCGATGCCCATGTGTATAACTTCGGTGCTTTTGGCACACATGAACATAAAGTATTGTTTGGGCTGGATGATTTCGACGATGCCATTATTGCGGATTATCAATACGATGTCTGGCGCATGGCAATCAGTATCTTGTTAGTCCTGCGTGAAACAGATGCAGTAAAAGCTAAACATCATGCGGCATTTGTAACGGAGTTCGCGCATGCGTATTTAGAAAACCTGTTGCATACCTCTGGCAGTGAAGTGCCCCGCCAAGTATTCACACAAAAAACCACAGACGGCAAATTATCTAAGTTCTTAAAAACAGTGGAAGATAAGGAAAGTCGCGGCAAGATGCTGGATAAATGGACTGTCGAGGTGGAAGGCGTGCGGCGGTTTGATTTTAGTTCAGAAAAACTCAGCCCTGTCTCGGTTGAACTGCGGCTGAAACTAGAGCAACTGATTGCAGATGAGTACCAAAAAACGCTGCAAGCGGCGCATGCACCAACAGATGCAGCACATTTTACAGTATTAGATGTTGCGCAACGGCTTAATGCAGGCACCGGCTCTTTAGGCTTAAATCGCTACTATGTGTTAATTGCAGGCGATAGCGCAACGACGCAGCATGAATGTATTTTAGATATTAAACAACAGCCTGAGCCAACGCCTTATGCTTTTCTAAGTCAATTAGAGCAGGCGGAATATAGTCAGCGTTTTGAGCATCATGCACAAGCTCATGCGGCTGCTTATTACGCGCTTGCTGAACACGTTGATGCGTATTTAGGCTGGTTAACAATGGATGGCCTCACCTATTCCGTGCGTGAACGCTCTCCGTTTAAAGAAGATTTTCCCGTAGAAGAGTTAAAGAAAAAATCACAATTTCGTGAGTTATTAGCGCAATGGGGCAAAATCTTGGCAACCGCACATAAACGCGGTGCGGCACAGCTTTATGCTGACCAAGAATCCTATTTCTTTGAGCGTCAAGTGGCGCGCTTAACGCACAAGAAGCATAAAGCTTTTTGTGATTTGGTGGCTGAAGTTGCGTGTCGTTATGCCGAGCAAGTGCAATATGATTGGCAGTTTTTTTTGCCGCATCAGGTGAGTTTGGCGAAAGGTAAAGTTAAGTTGTAATTAATGCACTCGGTGACAGGTTTTTAGCTTACACCTGCCGCCCCTGCTGCAACAAATGCAACGCCCTCAACACCGTCCAGCGATGTGTCTCAATTTGTAAATTATGAATTAAATGGGCGTTTGAGGGCTGAGTACCTTTTAAAAAGTGTTTTAAACCCTGTTTAAGTTGGCTTTGCCATGAAGGGGCGTATTGTCGCTGATATAAATGCTGCCATAAATACATGGCTTGGCGGTTAGCGTGTGTTAAATAATCCGGCGCGTTTAACTGCTTTGATAACTGTTCAATATGATCTGAAAACGCGGCATCTGGTGCTAAAGTCAGTTGATTGCCTGTTTTGCGCAGGCTGAGTAAGTTAACACTGTGCAAGTGCGTACCTTGGAACTGTAGCGAGACTGCTAAGCCTTGTTCCCAAAAACGGCGCTGTACATTCATATCAAAATACGCATTGCCCAAGCTGTAAAAAATCGGTTTATCTTGATACCACTCCCAACCCTGCGGCACATGCGGATGATGACCGATCACCGCATCGGCACCTAAATCGATAAACTGGCGGTAGCGTTGTCGCCATTCAGGAAGCGGAATATTCATAAACTCCGCGCCTGCATGCACTTGAATTAACAACACATCAACCGCTTGTCGTGCCTGCTGAATATGTTGTTCAACTAATGGATGATGAATCCATGCAAAACCCGCAGGATTTAACTGTTCATCGACTAAAGCACCAAATTGCGCTTCACAATAAGCCAAGCATCCCACTTTAACGCCGTGAAACTCAAAAGTTTGTAAGGCATAAGCGGTTTCAAAGTCGGTGCCTGCACCGACAGTTTTCACTTCGGCAAAGGCTTCTAAAGTTGCTTGTAAACCCGTGCTGCCGAAATCGTAAATATGGTTATTGGCAAGGGTGATTAAGTTAAAACTGGCTTGGATTAAGTGTTCAGGGAGCTTGGCGTGTTGCCATAAGTGGGGGCCGACTTTTTCTTGTGCTTGTCCGCTAGCTGTTTTGATAGGTGCTTCAAGGTTACAACTGCAAATGTCATGGGCTGTTAACTGCTGTTGTAAGCTGGGGCTGAACAATGGCTCTGTTAATGGATGTGTCACCACCAAATCACCCATGAATAATGCTGACCACTGATTAGACATAGCAGGATTCCTTTTTTGCTAATGTAAAAAGCATTTACAGATTAAAGATTCATTTATTATCTGTAATAGTATTTGTTTATATATCCTTCCATTTAGCCTTAATCAAGCCTCTGTTTCTTTAGTTTTTCTCTGTTGTAACAACTAATTGGCTTGCTTTATCACTGCGAGTTAAATTTATTCTCTGTTTAATTGACATCAATGCGATGCTATCAATAGATATTAAGAATGCTACCCCATACATTCAATAAGTGGTTTATTGCAATCTAATACGGAGATAAGGCATATGGAGCTTCTTGAAAAAGTCTTTGGTGTCATTGGCGATTTGACATGGGGATGGTCATTAATCCCCTTTTTGGTGATTTTAGGGGTGTTTTTCACTATCTCAACAGGATTTGTTCAATTTCAATATTTTATCCGCATGTTTCGCGTGTTGACTGATAATGAATCGGCAGACCCCAATGCCATATCGGCACGTCAAGCCTTGTTAGTCTCCGTTGGCGGGCGCGTCGGTGGCGGCAATATTGCGGGTGTCGCGGTGGCGATTACTTTGGGTGGGCCTGGTGCTGTGTTTTGGATGTGGGCGATTGCATTGATCGGGATGGCAACCAGTCTAGTCGAGTGTAGTTTGGCGCAATTATATAAACGTCCTAGCGGTGACGGCACGTTTTATGGTGGCCCTGCCCGTTCCATCATTCATGGCTTAGGGGAAAATTATAAATGGCTAGCCATCATTTACTCCGTGTGCTTGATTGCTTCCTTTGCTTTTGGTTTTAATGCGTTTCAGGGCAACACTATTGCCGGTGCAGTGCAAGACAGTTTAGGCATAGAACGCTTGTGGACAGGCATTTTATTTACGGTGATTGCAGGTTTTGTCATTTACGGCGGTATTCATCGCATTGCCAAAGCAGCAGATATTATCGTACCGATCATGGCAGTTGGTTATATTTTGATGACCTTAGTGATTCTCGTGCTTAATTTTACGGAAATTCCTAGCGTTATTATGAGCATTGTTAAAAATGCCTTTGGTTTTGAAGAAGCCGTCAGCGGCGGTATGGGGGCTGCGATTGCGCAAGGTATGCGCCGAGGTTTGTTCTCCAATGAAGCCGGTTTAGGTTCTGCGCCTAATGTCGCTGCGACGGCGGATGTACGTCACCCCATTAGCCAAGGAATTACACAGTCTTTATCCGTATTCATTGATACGATTATCATTTGTAGCTGTACCGCATTTATGATTTTGTTAGGCGATGTGTATGTGGCCGGTTCAGAAGGGATTGATGGTGTGGTGTTAACACAGCAATCATTAGTGTCACATATGGGCGAATGGGCAAAATATTTCCTCACAGGTGCTATTTTGCTGTTTTCACTGAGTTCAATTATTTACAACTATTACTTAGGTGAAACCGCACTAACCTTTATGACTAAACAGCGTATTGCCGTACATATCTTGCGCGTTGCGGTCATGGGCGTTGTGTTTTTAGGGGCTGTTGCACCAGCAGCAACTTCTGTGTTTTTCTTTGCAGACCCTATGATGGGGATTTTAGCAGTGGTGAACTTGTTGGTCTTAATGATGTTGTTGCCGACTTTAAACCGCATTTTGAAGGATTTCCGTCAGCAATTGAAAGCCGGTGTACAGCGTCCGGTGTTAGACCCTGATAAATTTGCAGATTTAGATATTGATCGGTCTGTTTGGGCAAAAAAATTGAATTAGAATGTAAGATGGGCTGACGTAGGAAGCCCATCAGTCGTGCCAACATCGCGGTAAACGATGGGCTTCCTGCGTCAGCCCATCCTACAAAGCTGTGCAATAACCATCTTAATTTCCCCATAACGCGCTTCAACAGGTTTTAATTTCAACAAACTGGATAAAGCAATTTTTTTCTGAGTGGGTACTTTTTCATTCAATGTCTGCGTAGACAACACATAAAATTTCCACTGCGACATATCCAACGGATTGACCGATGTTTTATCTTTATGCGCTAACACACAAAACACATAAACATCTGCTTGGCGTACTTTCTGTGTTTCCTTCACACCAATATCAAACTTAATATCAGAAAATTTATCCTGATCCCAACTCTGCAAATAAGCACTCGATTTAACCTCAACCTTAATGCCTTCAAGTGTTTTTATATCGTAAGCATCCCATTGTTGCCTGATGTTATCGGTGCAGCCTAAATCAGAGGCAACAATAAATTCGGCGAGGATACCGCGCAAGGCATTGCTGAGTAAGTCTGATGATGACCATTGCCAGAAAGCCAGCAAATTGATAGAGAGATTTTTGTCTGCGAGCTGAAATGGCTCATTGCCCGTTTTGCGGGAGCTTTGAATGGCTTTAAGTGTCATGTCGAAAACTTAGATAAAACTAATGAAGTCCATAGGCATCCTATGTTCGCTTAAATAATCATGAATAGAACGAAGCACAACAGAATTTCTAAGTTTCTCATCAGCTAATTTTTCTTTGCTTAACCATGTCACAGATTTAATTTGAGATTCAATAATGCGCTCAGGCTCATGGTTTCCTAGCTTGCCGCCAAAAGAGAAACGGATATAAGTTTGATGTGTGTATAAATCGATATATTGATAAATACCGACTAAATATTCGGGCGTAAATTGCCAACCCGTTTCAATTAACACTTCTCGTGAAATAGCTTCGATTAAATTCTCATCTTTCTCAAGATGACCTTCAGGCTGATTAAACACGGTGTAGCCTTCAAATTCTTCCTCAACCATCAGAAATTGTTCTGCTTGTTCAATGACTGCGGCAACGGTGACATGTGGAAGCCATCTCGACATAACGGTTAACTCCTGAGCGTAGGGAAATTTTAACTAGTGCTGTATTTATGGTTGATACGTCCAACCACAATCATCGTGATAAACCATGAGCTTAGTCATACCACCATCGATAGTGATATTTTGCCCTGTAATAAAACTGCTCTTAGGGTCACATAAAAACATTACGGCGTTGACAATATCGTTAGGCACACCTACACGACCCGCAGGGTGTTGAGTAGCATCTGCGTCTGTAAATTGGGTGTTGGTAGTATCAATCCAACCTGGTGAAATACAATTCACACGCGCTTTTCCCGCTAAGGTGACTGCCATCGCATGTGTTAAGGCAGTAATGCCGCCTTTGGCAGCGGTATAACTTTCGGTGTTAGCTTGGCTCATCAGATGCCGAGTTGAGGAAATATTGACGATACTGGCAGACGTGTTGAAATGTGCTTGAAATAACTGAGTTAATAGAAAAGGCGCAGATACGCCGACTCGCAACACATAATTAAAATCATCATAAGAACAGGTGTTAAGACCGCCACGCGATAAGCAGGCGTTGTTAATCAAGTAATCAATATTGCCATGTTCTGAAATGACCTTGGCGGCAAAGGTTTTCAGCACTGTTTCATCTGCAATATCTCCGACAAAGTAATCATTGTCTTTTAGATCGATGGTGCAGACGGTAACGCCTTGCTCGCGGAAGGCATCACAGATCGCTTTGCCTATGCCTTGCGCTCCACCGGTTACGACGGCAACTTTTGGGGTGGGCATGGTTGGGGAGTCCTTTTATAAATCATCAATGTTAACGGCTATAGCGTTTTTTAGTTCCATACGCCGTTTTTCAACAAGTTGTGAGAACTCACAATCTTCAAGCATATCCATTAGCCATTCATAAGTTTCGGCAGGTACAAGATAGGCAACTGGTTCATTATGATTGAGGATAGCAATGCTTGCTCCATCGGCAGCATCAAGCAATGCACTTGGATTGTTTTTTAGTTCTAAAATGCTTGCGGAGTAGTTGGCTAGGATTGGTTTCATGATAATGAATTGTAGGATGGGCTGACGTAGGAAGCCCATCGTTTACCGCGACAGATGGGCTTCGTGCCTCAGCCCATCCTACGATCTATTTAACCTCAAGCACTCAAATGCCGATAATGAAACGCCAAATGCTCGCCAATAAAGCTAGCAATAAAATGATAGCTATGGTCATAACCTTCTTGGCGGCGCAGTTCTACTGCTTGCTGTTTAGCAGCACAGGCTTGCGCAAAATCTTCTGGGGCTAATTGTTCGGCTAGAAACTCGTCGTCTGTGCCTTGGTCGATTAAACATGGTGGCAGTTTTGCGCCGTTTTTGACCAACTCGGTGGCATCGTAAGCTGCCCAAGCGTTTTTATCTTCGCCAAGATACGCACCGAAACAGCCTTCGCCCCAAGGGACGATGCTAGGGTGGCAAATGGGGGCGAAGGCAGACACGGAGCGATACATATCCGCGTTTTTCAATGCACAAATTAATGCGCCGTGACCGCCCATTGAATGCCCTGTAATTGATCTTGCGCCCGCAATCACTGGAAATTCTGCTTCAATCAAAGCAGGCAATTCTTCTGTAACATAACGATACATCTGGAAATGTGTATCCCAAGGGGCTTGGGTGGCATTGACGTAAAAGCCTGCACCTTTGCCTAAATCGTAACGCTCTGGCACGTCTGGCACTGCTTCGCCGCGAGGAGAGGTGTCAGGCATTACTAAAGCTAGACCTAACTCGGCGGCATAGCGTTGTGCGCCTGCTTTGGTACGCACGTTGTCATCAGTGCAGGTGAGGCCGGATAACCAGTAAACCGTTGGTACGGAGCCGCTTGCCGCTTGTGGTGGCAGGTAAATGGAGAAAGTCATTTTGCATTGGCAGGCAGCGGACTCGTGTTCGTAGCGTTCCAACCAACCGCCGAATTCTTTAATACGTTCTATGCGTTGCATGATTGTCCTCAGTGAATCAGCTAAGCCTTGCGGCTTAGCTTCAGGGCAACAAAGTCTTAATTAGAAAATGATGACAGAGCGAATGCTTTTGCCTTCGTGCATCAGGTCAAACGCTTTGTTGATGTCTTCTAATGGCATGGTGTGCGTGACAAGGCTGTCTAACTCGATTTCGCCTTGCATGTAGCGGTCAACATAACCCGGTAATTGGCTACGACCTTTAACGCCACCAAAAGCGGTACCTTTCCAAGTGCGTCCGGTCACCAGTTGGAACGGACGGGTGCTGATTTCTTGGCCTGCGCCAGCGACACCGATGATGGTCGCTAAACCCCAACCCATATGACAACATTCCAATGCTTCGCGCATCACATGCACGTTACCGATACATTCAAAAGAGTAATCAACGCCGCCGTTAGTCATTTCAACAATGGCTTCGGTGACAGTGCCAGACAGGGCTTTAGGATTGACGAAATCGGTCGCGCCTAAGGCTTTTGCCATTTCAAATTTATCAGGGTTTACATCAACGGCAATGATGCGGCCTGCTTTTGCCATCACTGCACCTTGGATGCAAGACAGGCCAATGCCGCCTAAACCAAATACGGCAACGGTAGAACCGGGTTCGACTTTAGCGGTGTTTAACACTGCGCCGATCCCTGTAGTGACACCGCAACCGAGTAAACATACTTTGTCTAATGGCGCGGCTTTGTTGATTTTAGCCAGCGCGATTTCTGGCACAACGGTGTATTCAGAGAAAGTTGAGCAGCCCATGTAGTGGTAAATGGGTTTGCCTTTGTGCGAGAAACGACGGGTGTTGTCAGGCATGTAGCCCGTCCACACGGTAGAGGCAATGCTTTGACACAGATTAGTTTTGTCAGATTCGCAATACTCACAATGTCCGCATTCTGGGATATATAACGGGATCACATGGTCGCCGACTTCTAAGGATTTAACGCCTGCGCCGACTTCGACCACTTCACAGCCGCCTTCGTGACCCAGTACGCAAGGAAATGCGCCTTCAGGGTCATCACCTGACAGGGTGAAAGCGTCAGTGTGGCACACGCCAGAGGCGTGAACTTTTAATAACACTTCGCCTTCTTTAGGGCCTTCAACGTCAATTTCTTCGATTTCTAAAGGTTTTTTAGGTGCCCATGCAACGGCAGCTTTGGATTTCATTAAGGTGTTCCTTTACGTTACGTCAAGCAGAGACTTGATTTTTGATGTTTTATTGGTGGTGAACAGATACTGCTTGTTGGCTCAAAGTGTGGAATACAAGGTATCTGAGTTGCTAGTTTGCTAGTTATAGCATGAAGTGGGGGGGAGTAACACTGGTGTGTTGTGTGGGTTTGGGGGGGTAGTCTGCTAAAATTGGTTTTACTGTGGATGATTTAGCGATTGCTTATTACTCAACCATAGGCTGAAATGTCAATTTGAACCCCAGTGCTTTTGCTACTTTTACTACAGTAGAAAAAGAAGGATTGCCTTCTGGTGAGAGTGCTTTATAAAGTCCTTCACGAGTCAGGCCGGTGTCTCTAGCAAGTTGGCTCATATTTCTAGCACGCGCAACAATGCCTAAGGCATGGACGATAAAGGCGGGATCATCGCCTTCTTCTTCTAGGCAAGCTTCCAGATATAGCTGAATATCTTCTTCTGTTTTAAGATGTTCTGCTGAGTCCCAACGGGTTGTAACAATAGGCATGATTCAAGCCGTGATTTGTAAGGTGAAATATTTATGAAAACGATAACACTCAATGTAGATGACGCATTATACGATACGTTGTTAGCAATGCTCCAAGGTTTACCAAAACAGAAAATTGAAATTATTGAAGGAGCAGAAAAGGATATTCAAGATGTGAATCAGTTTGCAGGCACGATTAAGAGTTTTGCAGAAATAGTTGATGCTGTGCAGTGGCAGAATGAGGTTCGCGTCGGATGGGTTGAGCAGAGTCAGAGTAGCCCCATCATTTTAG
>QKBZ01000275.1 GCA_003245895.1 Beggiatoa sp. | reverse complement strand
TGACTTGATACTGGCCTAAACGTGGGTTTGGATAGTCCGCACCGTTTTGCACTAAGGTGCAATAAGCCCCACGAGCGCGTAATTGCTGTGCTAAGGCTGAACCGACACCGCCTTGATCGGCACAAATTAACCAATGTTCGTTTACGCTGTCCGTCGCGGTCAACGCGGGTAAAGCTTTAGCCTGCCAAGTAATGTCATAACACCAGTCATTAACCGCTGTTTCACTGTTGTTTAAGAACAAGTCGCGGCTAGCTTCGCGGCCTTCAAAGCCGATGAACTCGGCGACTAATTGACCGGTTAAGGCATCGAATAACCAAATATCACCGGCTAACCAATCTTGACGCGATTCAGGGCGTACTTTGACGTAAGCCATTAAGCGTTGCTCGCCGGTCGGCACTTGGTAAAAACGCAAGGTTTGAATGCCAAACGGCACAAACGTATCCGCCACTTCTAAATCGACTGACACCGCCAGCAAACCGAAACAGGCATCTAATAAACCAGGGTGTAATTGATAACGATCCGCTTCTGGCAAGATTGACGGCAGCAGCATTTGACATACCGCCTCGCCTTCGCCGCGTCGGATACCTGTTACCCATTGATAATGCGCGCCCAGTGAAATATGGCGTTGCAACTGGATTTGATACACCTGCTCAGGGCTTAGTGCTTGCCCGCAGCGTTCCCACGCCGCTTGCGCTTCGCTAAACGCCATCGCCACTTTAGGGGCTTCATGTTGCGCGATAATGGTCGCGGTGACATGGGTTGTACACTGTTCAGGATGGGTAAAGCTGATTAACTGCGCGTTGGCTTGCTTGGCTTCGTCTTTTGGCTCTAACAACAATTGCACCGTGCAACCGTCATTCGGTACGACTAAAGCATTTTGGAAGAACACGTCTTTTAACACGCAAGCACCCGCGCCAAATTGCAATTGCGCCGCGCCTAAAATCAAGGACACATGGCTGGCACCGGAGACCACAATTTGATCATAGACACGGTGGTCGCGCAGAATTGGCAATTGCTCAGGGTCAAACGCGGTTTCAAACACTGTGCTGTTTAATAACGGCAAGCGCACACGGCGATCAATTAATGGGTGTATGCGTTGCGCGACTTGGTGCGCCAATTGTTTCGGACGTTCAATGCAATAATGCTTGTGTTGGAATGGATACGTCGGCAAGCGCATGCAGCGCACGGCTTGACCTTGTGCCACCGCTGACCAATTGATTGACACGCCTAAGCTAAATAACTGCGCGGCACAGCTTAACAACTGTTGCCAATCGGCATAACCAGAACGCAAGCTGCTCAACCAAGTTAACTCAGTCTCGCTAAAGTTTTGCTGTCCCATGCCGATCAAGGCCGGACGCGGGCCTAATTCTAAAAAGGTGTTAATGCCTTGCTCGCGTAAGCTGTGTAAGCTTGGCGCAAATTGCACTGCTTGCCGGATGTGACGACACCAATAGTCCGGCGTGGTAATCGCATCGCCAACCGGTTTGCCGTCTAAGTTAGAAATTAATGGTAAAGTCGGTGTTTGCAGTGAAACAGAGGCCACCACTTCGGCGAATTCTGCCAGCATTGGCTCCATTAAAGGCGAGTGGAAAGCATGCGACACGGTGAGCGGGCGCGTTTTCACGACTTGCGCGTCGAAACTGTCTACAATCGCTTGCACGGCGGCTGTTTCACCAGAAATCACAATACTGTCCGGCGTGTTCACCGCTGCGATAGAGACTTGCTGTTCATGACCGGCTAAGGCTTTTTCCACTGCGCTTAACGGTGCGAATACTGTCACCATTGAGCCATTGCGCGGTAAAGCTGCCATTAAGCGAGCGCGGGCGGCGATCAGTTTTAAGCCATCTGCCAAGCTGAACACGCCCGCGATGCAAGCGGCGACATATTCGCCCACGCTATGCCCCATTACCGCTGCGGGTTGTACGCCCCATGATTGCCACAATTGGGCAAGCGCATATTCCAAGGCGAATAAGGCAGGCTGGGTATATTGGGTTTCATTGATTAAAGCGGCGGTTTCGCTGTCGGGGTCTTCAGGGAACACCACGCTTAATAACGGTTCTGGCAACAGCGGGCGCAAGATTTCATCGCATTGATCTAAGGCAGCGCGGAACACTGGCTGGCTTTGGTATAACGCCTTGCCCATGTCGCTGTATTGCGAGCCTTGACCGGTGAATAAAAAGGCGATTTCTGGCGTGTGGCTGTTGGCACTGCCTTGATAGGCTTGCTCCGGCGCGTTGCCTTGGCTGATGGCGGCTAATTGTGCTTGCAATTGCTCCACGCTGTCAGCGACTAAAGCAACCCGTTCATTAAACTGGCTGCGGCGCGTGTTGGCGGTGAAACATAAATCGGCTAAGTTAACCGGCGCGTGTTGGCGTGTTAACAAAGTGTGATAACGTCCCGCCAAAGCAGCTAACGCGGCTGGCGTTTTCGCGCTTAAAGTCAAAATTTGATGGCTAGGCGCAGGCAAAGCGTCGTCGGACACAGCAGAGGTATCGACTACTGGTGCTTCGCCGACCACAACGTGTGCATTCGTGCCGCTGAAACCGAAGGAGCTAATCCCCGCAAATCGGCCTTTAGACGGATTGCGATGCCATGCCGTCGCTTCAGTCGGAATTTTAACCGGCAACTCAGCCCACGGAATGCGCGAGCTAGGTTGTTTTAAATGCAAATGTTTTGGGATTTGTTCGTTATGCAGGGCAAGGGTTAACTTAATTAAACCCGCAACACCAGCAGCGGCTTCCAAATGACCAATATTGGTTTTTACTGAACCGACCATTAACGGCGCAGTTTTAGAACGCTGCTCGCCAAACACCGCACCAATCGAACCTACTTCAATCGGATCACCTAATGGCGTGCCCGTGCCGTGCGCTTCGACATAATCGATCTCGTTCGGACTTAAACCAGCATTATGTAAGGCTTGGCGGATGACTTGTTGTTGTGAAGGGCCACTGGGTACGGTTAAACCACCGCTAGGGCCATCTTGATTCACTGCTGAACCGTGAATCACGGACAAGATTTCGTCGCCATCAGCAATCGCATCGGATAGGCGTTTTAACACCACGATGCCGCAGCCTTCAGAACGGACATAACCGTTTGCCGATTCATCAAAAGTCTTACAACGACCGTCTGAGGACAACATGCCCGCAGTGGAAAAGTAAGTGCTGACTTCAGGGGCTAAAATCAGGTTCACGCCGCCGGTTAACACTAAATTAGACTCGCCACTGCGCAAGCTTTGACAGGCTAAATGCACCGCCAATAAAGACGAAGAACAGGCGGTATCAACGATGGTGCTAGGGCCAGTTAAACCTAACACATAAGACAAACGCCCAGCGGCGGGACTCAATAACGCGCCCGTGCCGACATACGCGCCAATCTCTTGCGGCGGCAACATGCCCAACTGACGCACCGCATAATCCACGCTGCTGATACCGATGAATACGCCTGTAGCACTGCCGAACAAGCTATCAGGCACGATGTTAGCGTGTTCTAAGGCTTCCCAAGTCACTTCTAATAACAAGCGTTGTTGCGGATCAAGCTGCATCGCCTCTTTTGGCGCGATGCCGAAAAACTGCGGGTCAAAGCCATAGGCATCGACACCTTGCAAGAAACCATTGCAACGGGTGTTGATCTTGCCTTGGATGCTACGGTCAGGATTATAAAAATCATCGACTGCCCAGCGATCTGGCGGCACTTCGCTGATGGCATCCACGCCTTGTTGCAACAACTGCCAATACTCGGCAGGCGAATTCGCCCCACCAGGGAAACGGCAGCTTAAGCCGATCACCGCGATAGGCTCGCTGCGGGCGTAGCGTTCCGCTTTAAGCTGTTGATCTAAGCTGTCTAAGGCAATATACGCCCGTTTTAGGCGTTGAGTCGTGCTTTGCTCTTCGTTCATGCTGCTTGCCCCGCAATTAAAAGTCTAATTCAGCCAGTTTTTGGTCTAATAAAGCCCCTAACTCGGCTTCGGATAACGCATCTAACTGCGCCCATTGGTCAACCGCGTTGTCATCGGTGTTGACTTCGCTGTTGCCAGCGGATAAGCCCAACACATCGTAAAACAGATGGTTAACCAATGCTTCAAGGGTGGGATAATCAAAAATTAAGGTGGCGCGTAAGTTTTGTTGCACACTGCTTTGTAAAGCGTTTTTCAACTCTACCGCCATTAACGAGTCCAAACCTAAATCAAAAAAGCGTTGTCGTGCTTGCACTTGCGACACATCGCGCAATTTCGCCACTTTGCCCAACTGCGAGCGCACATGCTTAAACAAGGCATCCCATTGCTGTGCCGGTGCGGTGCTGGCGAGTTGCTGCAATAAACGCGATTGTTTCGCCGAAGTGTCGCTACTGACTTGCTCGACAAACTCGCTGAGTAAGGCCGGTGTGCTGGCAAATTGGGCTAAGAATTTGTCCCAAGTAATCGGCAACACCGCGACTTGTGTTAAATCTTGCACTAACACGCGCTCTAACACGCTTAAGCCTTGCGCCGGACTGATGCGACTTAAACCGATGGACTGCAAACGGGCTTGCTCGCGCTCGCCTAAATTCGCCGCCATCCCATCTGCCCAAGGCCCCCAGTTAACCGTCAACGCTGGCAAGCCTTGTTGTCGCCGTGCGTGCATTAAGCTGTCCATAAAGGCATTCGCTGCCGCATAGTTGGCTTGGCCTGTGGTGCCTAATACGGCGGTGCTAGAGGAGAAGCTGACGAAAAAGTCTAGCGACTGGCTTAAGCTAAATTGGTGTAAATGCCAGCTACCTTGAACTTTCGGCGCTAACACTTGGCTAAACTCTGCCCATGTTTGTTGCGATACTAAGGCATCCGCTAACACACCGGCAGCGTGAATAATGCCCTTGACTGGCGGCAACTCGGCGCAAGCTTGGGTCAATTCAGCGACCGCTTGCGGGCTGCTAATATCAATGCTAATCACCGCCGTTTTTACACCGGCAGCGTGTAACTGTTCTAACACGGTTTGCGCCGCTTCATTCGGTGCGCGACGACCGAGCAGAATTAACTGGCGTGCGCCGTGACCGGCTAACCATTGCGCGACCCGTAAACCTAACGCCCCTAAACCACCGCTGACGATATAACTTGCTTCGCTGTCTAATTGCAACGGTGGCAAGCTGGCGGCAGCTTGATGATGAGTCAATTTAGCGATGTAACGGGTTTGCTGACGGTAAGCCACGCGATCCATGATCACGCCATCAACCAGTGACGGCGACCATAAGCTGTGCCAAATTTCATCAAGGTTGACTGCGGTCGGGTCTAAATCGATACAACACGGTTGCCATTGCGGTTGCTCTAAACTTAAGACATAGCCTAAGCCCCACAAAGTCGCTTGCAGTGGTTGCAATTGCTCGTCTTTGCTGACGGCTTGCGCACCTTGGGTGAAGCAATAGAAACGCGGTGGCGTTGCCCATTGTTGCTGCGTTAAGGCTTGTACTAAATGCAGACTGCCTGCGCAAATGCGGTTAATCCATTCGGCATCGTTTAACAACGCATCGCCTTGTGCATCTAAGCCCCAGCCAAACACTACGCCACGACAGGCGGCGACACCTTCCGGCAAGGCTTCGGCTAACACACGCTTAAAGTCATCGACTTGCAACGGATTAACTTGATATTGCTGCTCGCCTAACGCCTGATAGTCGTTACCCGCGCTGACTAACACACAGCGTTCACCTTGAGCGCGTAAGCGTTCCGCCACTTGCGCCGCGACCCCGCTTGCATCGGCAAATAACAACCAACTGCCCATCGTTTCTGCAATCGGCACGGCGGCGGTGCTGGCGGGCTGTGCTTGCCATGTCAAATCGTATAACAACTCGTTGACATCTTTTTCTAAGCTGCGCAGTAAGGCCGAGCGGTTGGCTTTGCGGCATTCTAAGCCGATGGCTTCCGCCATGATTAAACCGGTTTCGTCGAATAAACATATATCGATGGCTAATTGCT
>QKBZ01000061.1 GCA_003245895.1 Beggiatoa sp. | reverse complement strand
AGCTATTATATTTAAATCATAAATTTTAATTATTTATCCCTCTTATCAGTATTTTACGCGTGAGAACCAAGTATTAATATAGATCAAGTTTCGCCACGGTTACACCGTACTTCCACAACATTTAAAGTAATAAAAGGATACCCCCGTGCACCGTTACTTAACAGGGCTAACAACCCTATTACGACAACTCAAAAAAGGCTTGCTCAGTCCTTGGTGTTGGTTAAGCCTTGGTTTAAGTTTTGCCTTATTTTGTGCCATGAAACCACCTGCTACGCATTTATTATTTGCAGATAGCATCGTGGGTTATAGCTTTGGTTTAAGCATCGCGATTGCCAGTTTGCTTAAACTGTGGCGACAGCGTTTAGCGCACCGTGATCACCATCAGACAAAACTGAATTGCGTATATCTCACCCGTTATTGCCAGCTTTTAGATGAAGCCATGCAGAGCTTGCAACAAGTGCCACCCGCTGAAAGTGCGCAATTAAGCAACTATTGTCAGCAACTAAAGCAACTGCGCACACACTACTTACTACCAATGTCGCAACTGGGCACGACTTTCAGTCAGCAAAGTGATTTACAAATATTATTCGTCTTAACGCTGTTTGCGCGGGGTGAACGCTTGTTAAACCGCAGTTTATCCGCAGCACTTGAAGGCTATACCGAAGAAGCGAACCGCGTGTTACCCGAAGCCGTCGCTGCTTTTACTGAAGCACGCCAATGCTTACATACCATTGAAAAAGACTGTGCCACTCCGTCATAATTGAGCTAGAAAACTGGCCTACAGTTTTATGATAAAAACAATTTGCTCAGCGTTATACGTCTCTAACAAAATTTATACACCTTTGCCCAACTTACCTTGGCGCAAACACACGTTTATAAGCTGTGCTCACATCGCGCCCCCACACTTGCGTTGTTACCGGTTTCATTTCTAAATTAAGGCCATTCCTCAGATGAAAGCACGACTATTCCTTTTATGTTGTCTTGCTTGGCTATCGCTGAGCAGTATTAGTTACGCCGCTGACTCAACAGCATTATTTACTGCTGCACCTGCCATGCAAAACATACAATTAACGGGTTTTACCCGCGCCAAGACCGAATTGAACTTGGTGAGTGAGTTATCAGGGCGCTGTTTAACGGTGAAAGCCGATGTTGGTGATACCATTTCCGCACAAGGTGTGTTTGCTTGCCTAGACCCGACTTTTATTAGATTGGACATAGAAGCCAATCAAGTTGAGCAAAACCGTTTACAAACCGACATCACGTTTTATCAAAAAGAAGTTGGGCGGTTGCAAAAATTAGTGCGTAACACCGCCGTCGCACAAGCAGATTTAGATCAAAAACAAAATCTGTTAGACAGCACACGCTATCAATTAAAAGCCTTACAAGTCGCCTCAAGACGCTTGAATGAACAATTAAACCGCTTGTGTTTAAAAGCACCGCCACGTTGGCAAGTGATACAGCGATCCATCGAGCCTGAACAGTGGATTAATGTGGGGCAAACGGTGGCGCAAGTTGGCGATTTCAGCGAATTATATGTACCTTTCGCCCTCAGCAGCCACGAGTATCTCGCCTTACAAAAAATGCCAACGCTGCAAGTGACCTTACCCGATTTTGGCTTAACCGTGCCTGCAAAAATTGCCCGCATCTCGCCTTCCTTTGACCCAGAAACGCGCAAAATTAACCTAGAACTCAGCATTAGCGAAGCGGTGCCGGTGATGCGTGGCGGCTGGCGGGTGCAGTTAAATCTGCAATTGGCAGATGACAATGGCGTGGTTTTAGTACCCGAAACCGCTTTGCGAGAACGCTATGAGGAATGGTTTTTACTCACACCTGAAGGTGAACAGCGGCAAGTGGTGAAATTAGGGCTGGGTCGCGAGGCTGGACAAGTACGAGTGCAAGGAAAAAATGTAACAGCGGGCGAACAATTCCGCGTATCTGCGATTGGGGATTAAGGTGAAAGGCATCATTCAATTTTCCCTAAAACAAGCGGTTTTTTACAACTTAATGTTCGTGCTGCTGATCGTGGCAGGTGCGGCGGTGTTGTCAGAAATTCCTGTTGAACGCTATCCCAGCGTCAAATTCGGTGAAGTGTTTATTAAAACGTTCTACCCTGGAGCATCGACCAGTGATGTAGAAGTGTTGGTCACGCAAAAGATCGAAGAAGCCTTAGAGAATGTCAATGATATTGAATACATTGAATCCTCTAGCTCTCAAGGTTTTTCCTCTATTCACCTGAAATTTTTAGATGATCACGACTATGACACTTTGTTCGATGAAGTGCGTTTTCACATTTTAAGCCGCTTAAACGAGTTGCCAGACGGTATCGATCCGCCGTCCATTGTCGAAATGAGCATCGATGATTTTGTGCCTGTCATTGCCGTCAATTTAATGGGATCGCGTTCTAACCGCGCTTTAGCCTTAATCGGTGATGAATTAAAGCTACAAATTGAGCAAATTTACGGGGTGCAAAAAGTCACTTATCGCGGCGAGCAAGTACGCGAGTTTCATGTGTTGTTAAACCCTGACTACATGCGCTCACTTGGTGTGACCTTTGCCCAAGTCGCGAACGCGCTGCAAAATAACAATATTGCCATTCCTGCCGGTAAGTTTGCCGATGACTCAGGCCGATTTACAGTATTGGTAGATGAAAAATTTCGCAGTCGAGAGCAGGTGTTAAACACCATCATTCGCCGTGATGGGGATGGCGCATTTGTGAAAGTGCGCGATGTGGTGGCAGATGCTGAGTTAACTTACCGTGATCCTTTGATCATTAGCTCAGTAAACGGTGAAAACGCATTATCGCTGCAAGTGATTAAAACCGAGCAAGGCAACGCCTTAGACATTGTGGCCGCGATTAAGCAAACGGTGGATGCGTTCCAAACAACCTTACAAGCGGAACAGGTAAAAGTCGTTTATACCCAAGATTCCACGGTCAAAATTGAGGATCACTTATTTACCTTAAGCTCTAATATGTTGATGGGGATTATTTTGGTGTCCCTTATCATTTGGTATTTCATGGGCTTTAGTAATGCGGTGTTGACCACTATCGGCATTCCATTTGCCTTTATGGTCACTATCGTATTTATGTATTTCACCGAAAATTCCTTAAACGAAATTTCCTTATTTGCCTTCGTGTTGGTGACGGGGATTGTGGTGGATGACGCGATTGTGGTAATTGAAAATATTTACCGACATGTGGAACAAGGCGGTGAATCGGTTGCACAAGCCATCATCAATGGCACGACAGAAGTGGCATTGCCGGTGATTGCGGCGACCAGTACCACGGTCGCGGCGTTTATGCCGATGTTGATCATGACGGGCACTACCGGCGAATTTTTTGCACAAATCCCCACCACAGTGACTTATGCCATTATCGCTTCGTTAATCGAGTGTTTATTGGTGTTACCAATTCACTATTTAGATTTTGGCCCGCGTATCTCTAGCGATGGTAAAGCGCACAAAGTGGGACAAGCAGATCGCTTGCCGGTTGAGATTATTCGCAAGATTACCCAGCGTTTAGTGCGCGTCGTGTTGCGCTTTCGTTTGCTCAGCCTGTTTGGTGTATTTATCGCGTTTGTTGCTGCAATCGCTATCATGGCGGTATCCATATCGGGTGCATATCCCTTTATTCGGATTCAGTTTTTCCCTGATGACTACTCTGTTTACTTTGTCGAAGTGGAAGCCCCTAGCAATACCTCCATTGAATCCATTGATGAAAAATTGCGCGAAATTTCACGTTTTATCGCTAAAGATGGCAACGGAATGGCTGCCGCAACGGAAGGCTTCGCAGGGTTTTATTATGACGAAGATTACCGCGAAAACTTTAGCGAAAACATGGGTATGATCACGGTGACTTTACCGGCTAAGGCTGATCAGCATTTTGAAGATTATCCGACAAATGATCCGTCACGCCATTTGGACTATATGCGCAGTCGCTTGCAAGCAGAATTTGCACATGATGGTTATCAACTGCGCGTCCGCCCGCAAAAAGATGGCCCGCCAACGGGTAAGGATGTCAATATTCGCGTGGTTGGCTCAAATGCAGAACACATCGATCAATTAGCTAAAGCAGTGGAAGAATTTTTACGCACTGATCCCGAGTTATCGCCGCATTTAGTGGATATTGATAATAATCGTGGTCAACCGCAGCGGGTGTTGCATTTTAAAGTAGATTTAGAACGGGCTGAGGAATATGGCTTGGACAGCAGTGCTGTTGCCAATATCGCCGCCAGTATTTTGGATGGGCAGTATTTAGGCAAATATCGGGTGCAAGATGAAGAAATTGATCTCAAACTTGGTATGGCTGAGCAGTTTATTACTAATCCGAATGATGCCTTAGCGGTGCCAGTGTTAGAACATCCTAACGGTGCTGTGCGTTTAGGTGATGTCGTGCATTTGGAAACACGCCAAGAAACCGCGTCAATTAGCCGCTATCAAGGTGAACGTGCCATCACGGTGTTAGCCAATCTACGCCCTAATGCGCCGATTTCGACACCTGTGGTAGTCAATCGCGTTAAACAGTTTTTTGCCGAACACCATGACCGCTATACCGGTGCCTCGCTGACATTTGGCGGCGCATTTGAAACTACGCAGCGCTCGTATTTATCGCTGGCTTATGCCTTTGGCTTGGCCATTTTGATTATGTATATCATTTTAGCTACGCAGTTCCAGTCCTACGTGCAACCGTTAATTATCCTCTCCTCGGTAGTATTTGCCTTGATCGGGGTGATTTTCGGCAGTGCCTTAACGCAGTCCTTATTTACCGTGAATAGTTTTATCGCGGTGGTCGGTTTAACAGGCGTGGTGGTCAATAACTCTTTAGTCATGATTGATTTTATGAACCGAGAGTTAAAAAAAGGCGTAAGTCGTCGGGAAGCGATAGAAAGCACCATTCATATCCGCTTGCGCCCTATTTTGCTCACCACCTTGACCACGACTTTAGGTTTATTGCCAATGGCGATGGGGATTCCGAGTTATTCCTTGGTCTGGGGGGCGATGGCTTCCACGTTTGTGACGGGCTTGGCGGTTGCTACGGCGTTAACGCTGTTTTTAGTGCCAGTGCAGTGGGATTTATTGGAAGGGGCAAAAGCGCGTTGGGCGCGGCGAAAAGCAGCAAAAAGCCATTAAACACGATACACTGTTAGTAATTTTCTGGCTCCCACGCGCTTTGCGTGGGAGTAAGTCTCGACGCGCCTGCGTCGCGAATTCATTTGCTTCCATATCCAACACTCGGCGCAGGCGCGCCGCTACGGGTTCCCACGCAAAGCGAGGCTGTAAAAGAACCGCCGAATTGTCTGAATCAGGATTTTCAGAATTTAAGAATTAACAGGATTATCAGATATTTGTAATTCTGAAAATTTCTAAATTCTGTGAATTCTGATTCAGACAAGAAGTTCTTTTACAGCCTCAAAGCGCGTGGGAACGAGAAAACTGTTGGGTATCTGTCTGCTAATATCTTAAATTTATGAAGCTGTTGCCATTATTGCTACGTTTCCTGCGATGGGGCTTAAACATTGGCCTAGCTGCACTGTTAGGTTATATCGTTGTGCAAGGTGTTTTATTAATAAATGACACACCTACAGTGCAAGCGAATACGATCCCGTCCACTCCCACACGCAGCACAGCGAACGCCCAAGGGTTGCCGCCGTTAAACATCGTGCCGATTTTAAATGCACGTTTATTCGGCCAACCGGCGCGTGTGCCACCACCTCCGCCTGTACCGGAAACACCGCCTGATACCCGTTTGAATTATAAGCTGTACGGCGTTTACTACACCGCAGAAATCCAAGATGCCCGCGCCATCATCGACATTGGCAATGGCTCTACTAAAAGTTACCAAATCGGCGAACCATTAACTGATCAAGTCAGTTTGCAAGAGATTCATGCGCGGCATGTGATTTTAAAACGCAATGACCGTTATGAAACTTTGCGTTTATTCGGCACTGATCCCGATGCACGACAAGAAATGTTGCCGCCAGAACCTGCGCCACCGCTTTCTAACAGTAATGCAGTTCGCTCGCGGGCAGCAGCACCTGCCATTATCACGTCAGAAAATTTGCCGCCTGCACAATTGCTGGGACAATATCAGCAACGCTTAGCCAGCAATCCGCAAAGTTTAATGAACTTACTCCGCGCCGCACCCGTGCAAGAAAATGGCGAATTTATCGGCTACCGCATTAGCCCAGCACAAGATCGCGCCTTGTTTGATAAATTTGGTTTAGAAAAAGGTGATATTGTCACGGCAGTGAACGGAATTGCGCTTGATAATCCATTAAAAGGGTTTAAAGTACTGGAAGAAGTTGCCAATGCCGATCAGCTTAGTTTGCAAGTGAATCGGTCGGGGCAAGTGATGAATTTACAATTTCAAATTCAGCAATAAGCTGTTTGTCCGTTTAGCCTAAGATCGAAAACCGTGCCTCGTTACCCTGCTCAACGCATTCTTGTCATTGCCACCCGTCAAATCGGTGATGTGTTATTAGTCACCCCGTTGATTCATTCACTACGCCTTGCTTATCCACAGGCAAAAATTGACGCTTTAGTGTTTGAAGGCAAAGAACATATTTTGCACGGTAATCCTGATATACAGCAGATTTTAACCATTCCTGAACGGCCTAGCCTATACGAGCATTTGCGCTTATTAACACGCATCACTCGCCGTTATGACTTAGCCATTCCGACTTTAAGCGGCGACCGCCCCGCTTTATACGCCTTATTCGCTGCCCGCACACGGGTTGCCATCGTGCCGCCTGAGCGCAAACAAGATGCATGGAAACGCTGGTCGGCTGCCGCGTGGGCAGAATTGGACGATACTGATACGCATACGGTGATTCAAAATTTGCGCTTGGCGGATCAACTTGAAATTCCGCGCAGTTACCAAGTCATCTTGCCGCAAAGTGATGAAGCTGCCACTAAATTAAGTAAACGACTACCTTTTGACTGGCAGCAAGCACAGTATGCTGTGTTGCACTTAACCCCGATGTGGCATTACAAACGCTGGACGTTAGAAGGCTGGGGCGCGTTAGCAAACTATTTACACACCTTAGGCTGGGAAGTGGTGTTAACCGGCAGCCAAGCACCCGCAGAGCAATTGTATTTACAACAAGCCATGCAGCACATGCCGCATTCTGTGGTCAATGTAGCCGGTCATTTTGATTTTGCTGCTGTATCGCTGCTGCTTCAGCATGCACAAGCGTATGTTGGCCCAGATACCGCCGTGACGCACTTAGCGGCTGCTAGTGGTACGCCAACGGTGGCTTTATTTGGCCCCACCAATCCGGTGAAATGGGGGCCTTGGCCTGCACACTATGCACAAGATAAAAATCCGTATCAGCGTGTGGGTACGCAAATCGTGGGTAACGTGGCACTGGTGCAGGGGCAAGGTGACTGTGTGCCCTGTCATTTAGAAGGCTGTGATCAGCATCGAGAGAGCGCAAGTGCCTGTTTGGATCAACTCAGTGTTGATCTAGTGGAACAGGCGCTTAATCGTGTCTTAGATCAACATACATTACAGCAGAGTTTAACTAGCCACTGATGCTTGTTTATCTTTTTCAATCACGGCATAGGCAGAATGATTGTGAATCGATTCAAAGTTTTCAGCCTCAACAACATAAGCAGCAACATTCGGGTGTTGGTTTAATTGTGCCGCGACATCTCGCACCATATCTTCAACAAATTTCGGGTTTTCATAGGCGCGCTCAGTGACTAATTTTTCGTCGCTACGCTTTAAAATGCCGAATAATTCGCTAGACGCTTGGCGTTCAATCAACTCAATAATATCTTCAATCCACAAGTTGCCTAATGGGCGTACGCTGACGGTGACGTGTGAGCGTTGATTGTGTGCGCCATAAGCAGAAATCTTTTTAGAACAAGGACATAAGCTGGTAACTGGTACTAATACTTTCAGCGTTACGCTAGGCTCGCCGTCCTTAATTTCGCCTAATAAAGTCACTTCATAATCTAAGTAGCTTTCAACACCGGATACGGGCGCAGCTTTACGGATAAAGTAAGGAAAGCTGAATTCAATGTAACCGCGTTGGGCTTCTAAGCGCTGCACCATATCGCTTAACAAAAATTGAAAGCTTTCCATATCTAAAGCACTGTCTTGCGCATTCAGCAGTTCTAAAAAGCGCGACATGTGCGTGCCTTTAGCATCGTGGGCTAAGTCCACGTACATATTACACAGCGCAACCGTGCCTTGTGCTTCACCATTACGCGCTAAGATTTGTAGCGGATGTTTTAATGCTTTAATCCCCACTTTGTTAATGGCAATTTGACGTGTGTCTACGCTCCCTTGAACATCGGGGATAATCGTTAACGGTTTATTCATGTATTGTGTCCTCTATGCAGCATGAGGTTAAGGCATATTCGCGCTGACGAGCCACCGCATGCTCGCTAGCGTCAGCATAGCAAATTTTATGGGATTTATAAAAAACTGAGGGAGAGTCAAAGGCTTACCAAAGGTAGGTGATTTAAGCAATTAACACTGTAGGTCTCAACGCTTTATTATATACTCAGTGGGTTCACAACTAGGCATCTATAGATAGGGTACGATATTCATAAAGCAAGTAGCTAGCGAATATATGACCATCACATTAATTGATGCGTGCCCCAATAGGAAAAATATATCATGTTTTCGGTTAGATTCAGTTTGGCAATTGGCCTAATTATTTGCTGTAGTTTTGGTTTATATAGCCAAACATTATTTTTTGATTTTGTTCACTATGACGATAATCTATATATTTTAGAAGATGCCGCTATTCATCATATTTCCTTAGAAACACTGTATACAATTTTGCTCAGTACAGAAAATTCGTATTGGGGGCCTGTAGTCCGTTTTTCTTACATGATAGATTACGCGCTATGGGGAGAAAATGCATTTGGTTTTCATTTAAGTAACCAATTGTTACATATCGCCAACGCAACTATATTGTTGTTTTTTTTAAACTGGTTACTTAGCCATTTTTTTACCACTATTGATAAAAAAAATCAGTTGGTAATGGCCTTATTGACTGCGCTCATAGTTACGATACACCCACAAAATGTAGAAACAGTGGCGTGGATTGCGGCACGAAAAGATTTATTAAGTGTATTTTTCTTATTATTAACCATTTTTTCATATTGCATCTACACACAACGCCAGCATCATAAAACAGCTTGGTTTATCATCAGTATTATCTGTTATAGTTTTGCCATTGCGGCTAAACCATCCTCATTATCTTTACCTTTTATCTTAATTTTGCTGGATGTCTATTTATTAAGAACGGCATTATTTACGACAGAAAACTTCAAACAGCATAAAACAAAATTGTTAAAAGTATTGGTTTTAGAAAAACTCCCTTTTTTAGCCTTAGCTTTTCTGACTGCATTTTTAACTTTGCATGCACATCTTCAAGGCGGTAACGTCGCCGATTTAGCTGAAATGCCCTTTATATTTCGGCTATTAAATGCAGCAACGATTATTTTAGTTTACTTATTACATTGCATCTTACCAGTCGGTTTATCAGCTTACTATGAATTCCCTAGCACCAGCGATCTAAGTTATTTACCTTTAATTTCATTGTTATTGTTGAGTATATTATTATTTTTAAAGCGAGGCCGTATCCGCTTTATTTGGCTAGCATGGTTAATATTCATTATTGCATTATTTCCCACATTAGGCATTATCAGCTTTAATCAGGTGACAGCCGGTGCTGATAGATTTACCTATTTTCCCAGCATCGTCATTTACAGTTTAATGGGCGTAGGGTTTGTTCAGTTCCATGCATATTTGCTTCAAGCAGATAAACACATCGCACGTTATGGCCTGATTTTGGGCAGTGTCTGCTTTTTTGCCGTATTGCTAGGCATCAACCTACAACAACAAGCCACTTGGAAAAATCCACTAACTCTACGTGAACATATTGTATTGACTAATCCGCAAAGTTACATTGCACATCACAATTTAGGGGTTGCTTATTTTAAAGCAGGCAATATCGCCTCAGCCATTAAACATTTAAACCATAGCATTGAACTAGCTTCTGGTTGCTTAAAGTGTTATGACAGCTTAGGTCGTTTATTTTTAGCCATTGATAATAAAACGGCAGCGCTTATCCAATTTCAAAAATTTGCACAAAAAGCCCAAAACTCTTGCCTTCATAATGCAGAACAAGTTTATTATGGTTTAGCCTCACTCTATTTTGAACAAGATGAACTTGGTTTATCACAACAGTTTTTAACACAAAGCTTACAATGTAATGAACGCTATGAACCAGCTAAACAGTTACAACTATTATTGCATCAACAACCTTCCAGTTAAATTGTTTTGTATAACAAATTAATAAAATCTTAAACCATTATATGCAGTTTTAAAACAGCATAATTTTTTACTTTAAAGCTGCATCTTTGCATTGAACTTATAACAAAAAAAGCATATAAAACAGCTTGCCAACCACATACCACCGGAGAGGACAAAATGTTGAAAAAAACGCTCTTAACTTTATCTAGCCTGTTATTAGTCAGTGCACTAAGTAATACCGCCTTCGCTGCGCCTGATTCCTATAACCGCCACGTGTTACTGGTTAACAATACCTCTAAAGACATTGTCGAATTTTACGGCTCTAACACGGGCACGGAAGAATGGGAAGAAGATATTTTGGGTGTGGATGTTTTAGAATCCGGTGAAGAAGTTGAAATCAACTTTGATGATGAATCAGGTTATTGTAAGTTTGACTTTAAAACCGTTTTCAGCGATGACAGTGAAGATATTACAGAAGGCTTTAACGTATGCGATTTCGGCACTTTAACCTTAACTGATTAATGCTGCCTTGCTTTTAAACACCTGACGGTTTGGCTGTCAGGTGTTTGCTGACAAAGGCATCGCCACTCAACGATGCCCTGAGAATACCCCATAACAACATCTTAAGCGTGATTCGTTTCCAATTTAAAAATATCGATGATGGTATCTAACGCCTTAGCCAAGGCCGCATGATGAACCGCATCTAACACATCTTGCTGACTCCAGCCCAAAGCTTGTAAATCTTGCAGCCGCGCTTGGGTAAAATAATCTGAATTTTCCACCGCACTTAACACATCTAACAACAAACGTTTTTCAGCCGGTACTAAGGGTGCTTGCTCAGGATGTTGTTCTGAAGTGTGAATTTCGTCTAAAGACCAACCTGCTTCAGTCAATAAATAACGATTCATATCAATGCAATACTGACATTGCTCACGTTTTGCCACCACTAAACGCAGTAAGGCGAAAAAAGTCCCGCTAATGCGTTGATGTGTCATGAAATAACCAATTTCTTCAAAGCGATTTTTTAATAATACAGGGCTATTGCCATAAAGCTGAAACACGCTAGGAATCATGCCAATCGCATCTTGAATCGGTTTGAATAACTCAGGGGCTTGTTCTGGGCTAACTAAGTTTAATAAGGGTTGAGACATGAGTCTGCTCCTAGTAGTTGACTGGTCAGTAAAATATAAAGCCAAAAATAAAGCGATTGTTAAGTTTTTAAATTCACTCATCAATCGCGATTATATAAAACGCTCAAATGCTTATTATTACGCAGGTTTTGCTTGAATCAATTGCCAAATAGCTGGACTTAAACGTGATAACCAATGCGGATCATTATGTAACTTGCTCATCAAGGACAAACCCTCGATATACACCACCATTGCCTCAGCACTATAGTCTGCATCAATCTCTGACGCTAACTCACCTTGTGCAATAGCCTCGTGCAATACCTTGGCAAACATCGCCTGAAGTTTTGCCAGATAGGCTTCAATGGCTTGTCGCATATCATCATCTAAAGTGCTCAATTCACTGGCTAAATTGCCCATTGGACAACCGGCAAAATGTCCTCGTTGCTGATAATGTTGCAAATGCCACTCGCCTATACGGCGCAAAAACAAATCCAAACGCTGTAACGGCGGTCGATCTGTTAACAACAACGTTTGCTGCGCCATTTGCTGTATACCTTGCCAAAAGTGTTCGAGCACTTCGAGTGTCAGGGCTTGCTTAGATGGAAAAAAATGGTAAAAGCTGCCTTTTTTCACATCCGCCTGATTACAAATTTGCTGTACCCCAATATTGGCGTAACTGCTTCCGTATATCAGTTCCTTCGCACTGTCTAAAATCCGTTGTTTTGCATCACTGTGTCTAGCCATGTTGCTCAATATAGTTGACTGGTTGGTAAAATACAAGTGTAAGAATATAAAAAATTGTTTGTAGGTCGGATAAGGCGCAAGCCGTCATCCGACATCACACGCTTGAAGTCTGAACTAAGCCACTTATGGAGGATGTCGGCTAACGCCTTATCCAACCTACAAGACTATCCCATAAGACATTCAAGCAAAAAACACTATGATATGATGTTTCCCCAAGTCCCTAAACTGTTTTTGACATGTCTGCATCTATGAAAGAATTACAGAATTTATTAGAGCGAGCAGAACAGCTTCTCTCGCGTTTAGAAAGCTTTGTGCCTGCGGAACCGTTGCCACCGGATTGGAACACAGTATTAGCCTGTCGCTGGCGCAAACGCCATTTGCGTGGTGAATTCCAAGCGATTCACCATCCGCACAATATCCGTTTGCAAGATTTACAAGGCATTGAAGCACAGAAAAAAGCAGTAGAGCGCAATACTCGGCAGTTTTTAGCGCGTAAACCCGCCAACAACATTTTATTATGGGGTTCTCGCGGTACGGGTAAATCTTCTCTAATCAAAGCCTTGTTAAATCGCCATGCGAAAGAAGGTTTACGCTTAATCGAAGTGGAAAAACACGATTTAGTTGATTTGCCTGAAGTCGTCGATCATGTGTATGGCTTGCCACAACGCTTTATCATCTTCTGCGATGACTTATCGTTTGAACAAGATGATGCTAGCTATAAAGCTTTAAAAAGTGTGTTAGATGGTTCAGTTAGTGCGCCACCAGAAAATGTATTGATTTACGCCACCTCAAATCGCCGCCATTTATTGCCTGAATACCGTTATGAAAATTTAGACACGCGCAATGTAGAAGGTGAAATTCATCATGGCGAAGCAGTAGAGGAAAAAATCTCGCTGTCGGAGCGATTTGGCTTATGGTTATCGTTTTACCCATTTAACCAAGATGAATATTTGCACATCGTGCGTGGTTGGTTAAGCACACTAAATGTTAAATATGATGATGCAGAAATGACACGTGCCGCCTTGCAATGGGCATTAGCGCGTGGCTCGCGTAGTGGGCGTTCGGCGTGGCAGTTTGCGCAGGATTGGGCGGGGCAGTATGGTTAGGGAAGCCCTCCCCTTGTGGGCAAAGGTATCTATACAAGTTCTAAAATGACTAATAAATCAAAGCTATATTTTCGCATGGGGCGGATAAGGCGGCAGCCGTCGTCCGCCGCAAAAGCGAGAAATCAGTCTGAAATTAGCTCACGTATCCTGCTTTCCAGACAGGAAACTGACTGATAGCGGTCATCCTAGCCATGTCGGATGACGGCTTACGCCTTATCCGACCTACAAGAGGCTTGTTTTTAAAGCAAAATTAGACTTGTGTAGATGCCTTTGCTCTCTGGAAGAATGTTTGGGTGAGGACAACCCAAGCCAAACTAAACCATTGAATTTAAACTCATAAAAAATGAGCTAAGACACAAAACCCACCTGTCGCCGTCAAATGACAGACTTCCTACGCCCTACAGCCAGACAAGCACCGCTCACTCATTTTTTTCTCAACAACCATTTCCCTTCCGCCTCAGACTGCATTACTATCTCTATCAGTTCAGGTGATGACCCGTCTATACTATAAGACAATCAATAGACTGGCGCACAAAGTTAAAGGAGATAGTGAATATGATACATGCCCAACTGCCCGCCAGATGGCCTAGGCTGCTGGTGCTATGGCTGCTGCTGGGGTTGTCTATTTTTGGCATCGCTCACCCCGCGCACGCATTAACGTTTGTTGAAGCACAACGTAATAATCAAAACGGTGTAAGCGGTTTAGATGGGGTTAACGCGACCGCGTTAAGTCCTGACAGCGCACATTTATACGCCGTTAGCGTGGTGTCAAATGCCATCACCGTTTTCTCGCGGAACTTAAGTTCTGGGCAGTTGACCTTTGTGCAGACTTTGAATAACACCAGCATTAATGACAGCGGCTTAGGCGGTGCGAGTGATGTTCAAGTCAGTCCCGATGGGCGGCATGTCTATGTTGCCAGTCAAAGCGACAGCGCATTAACCGTATTCACGCGCAACACCAGCACAGGACAGTTAACACTCGTCGAAATTCAAAAAGACGGGGTGAATGGTGCGACCGGTTTAGGTGGTGCTAGTGCCTTAGCCATCACGTCTGATGGTTCGCGGGTGTATGTGGTCGGCAGTAGCGATAATGCCTTAACCGCATTTGCTCGCAACGCTGACACAGGTGTTTTAACTTTATTAGCGACACAAACAGATGGCGTAAACGGCGTTGATGGTTTAGCCGGTGTCACTGATGTGGTGGCGTTTAATGTTGGTACAAGCATTTTAATTTACACCACAGGTTTGCAAGACAGTGCCATCACTTTGTTTGTACGCCATACGAACACAGGCGAATTGGCCTATGGGGCAACCTATCGTAATGGCGAGAATGGCATTAGCAACTTAGCGGGTGCTTCTGCATTAGCCGTCAGCGCAGATTTAAATTACTTGTATGCAGCGGCAGCAAGCAGCAATGCCATCGCAGCCTTTAGCATTAACCAATCGTCCGGTGCATTAACCTTCATCAACAGCTACGCCAATAATCAAAACGGTGTCACCGGTTTAACTGGCGTGCGCAGTGTGTTAGTGAATCCTGATGGTAGCGAAGTTTATGCCGCCGGTTTAAGTTCAAATAGCTTAGTGATTTTTGATCGCGCCAGTGATGGTACATTGACGTTTAATGAAGCGATTGCAAATAACAGTAATAACATCACGTCGTTATCAGGTGTTACTGCATTAACCAGCACCAGTGCTGGGCGGCAATTGTATAGCGCGGCTTTATACAGCGATGCGGTGTCTTTATTCAGCGTGGTGGCTTCTGATTTAGCCATCACCATGACCGACGATGATCCGGTTGCAGTAAGCAGTCCGCTAAATTACACCTTAACTGTGACCAATAATGGCCCTGATACAGCGGATGGCGTAACGGTTGTTGATACCTTGCCTAGCGGTGTGACTTACAATAGTGCAGCAGCGGTGCAAGGTACCTGTAGTCAGGATAGCGGTGTTGTGACGTGTAATCTCGGCAGTTTAGCCGCAGCTAGCAGCACTACGGTTAACATTTCAGTCACCACACCAGCCACTGTTGGCACAGGCAGCTTAACCAATACTGCCACAGTAAGTGGTGGACAACCTGATACAGATAGCACTAATAACAGCGCAAGCATTAGCAGCAGTTTGCAATTAGAAGTCTTAACCATTGACTTAAGTTTGACTGCAACACCAAATGCCAATCCTGCCAGTATTTCCAGTGACTTAATTTACAACTTGACAGTTGCGAATAACGGTTTAGATACTGCCAGCAGCGTAGTCGTCACCGCAACCTTGGCAAGCAGTTTCACTTATAACAGCACTGCCAGCGACAGTCGATGCAGTTTAAGTGGTACTACCGTCACTTGTAACTTAGACCCAATGGCCAGCGGTGCTAGCACCAATATTCCGATTCAAGTCACTACACCAGCAGTGGCTTCAACCAGTCCACTGGCTTTCACGGCGACCGTGACCGCAGCGGAAAAAGAGTTGAATGCAGCGGATAATACTGCCTCTGCGCCGGTTTCGGTTGAGGTATTAGAGTTTGATTTAGCCATTGTTGAAGCAGTGGGCAATCCGAATTCTGTACCGGTTAACACACCATTTAATTATGAGTTAACGATTAGCAATTTAGGCACTAGCGTCGCCAACAATGCGACTTTAAGTGTGACACTGCCTGCTGAAGTCGAGTATATGTCTGATACGGCAGGCTGTACTTTTGCGCAAGCGCAGTTAAGTTGCCAGCTAGGTTTATTAGACCCTGCCAGCACGCCGACCACCAGTTTATCCATTCAAGCGATTGGTATCTTACCGAATGATCAAACCGAGGCTAGTTTCTCAGTCTTTGCTACCGGCACCGATGTTGATCAAACCAATAATAAAGCCTTAACCGTTGTTAGCATTTCAGGACAAGCGGCGGATTTAAGTGTCAGTGTTAGCAGTAATAACAATACAGTGGTTGAAGACACTGCCACCAGTTTGAGCTTTACTGTGACCAATAATGGCCCCGGTACAGCCATTGCCCCGGTGTTAAGTGCCTCACTAGCTGGTGTCTCGTTTACTTTAAATAGCATTACTGGCGGAACTTGTAACAGCGGTAATAATTTCAGTTGTAATTTAGACGCGATAGAAGCCGGTGATAGCCAAACGGTGACGGTGAATTTAACACCAACTGCTATCGGCACATTAACGGTCAGCACCAGCGTTGCTAGCCAAACTTTCGACCCGACCTTGCCAAATGAAGACAGTTTTGAACTGGCGATCTCGGCACCGACAACCGATTTAGCTATTAGCTTAAGTGCTAGCCCGACTTCTGTGCTGGTAGGCGCAACGCTGACTTATACCGCAACCATTACTAACAATGGCCCTAGTCAAGCCAGTGGCGTGTTATATCAGCAAACCCTGCCGACGGGTGTCACTTTCGTTTCTGCGGAATCTTCGCGCCAAGTGAGTCCTTGTACTCAAAGCGGGACAACGGTGTCTTGTAGCTTAGGGCCGTTGAATGATAATGAAACTGCGACGGTTTTAGTCAAAGTCACACCGCAAAATACCGGCACAATTGACAGTAGCGCGACTGTAGACAGCGATACTTTAGACACTACGCAAAGTAATAACAGTGCCAGCATTAGCACTTCCGTAAGCTTAACCACCGCTGACATCAGTGTGGTGTTAAGTGCAGATCAAACTTCGCTGTTAGTCGATGATGTGCTGACTTATACCGCGACTATCGATAATGCAGGCCCGCAATCGGCGAGTGCAGGTGTGTTAACACTGCAATTACCAACTAGCGTCAGCTTTAGTAGCGTTGCCTTAGTGCCGAGCACAGCAGGCACTTGCAGCCAAGATAATGGTGTAGTGACCTGTAATCTGCCGAGCTTGCCAATTAACAGCGAACCGTTATTAGTGCAAGTCGCGGCTATTGCAGAAGTGGCGGGCGATTTAGTTGCTAGCGTTACCATTAATGCAGCGGAGTATGATGACGATGAAAGCAACAACACCTCACAAGTCACCGTACGCGCTAATACGCCGTCTACCTTGTTCTTTGTCGAAACCCAAGTCAATGGGACAAATGGCGTACAAGGTTTACAAACCATTTATGACTTAGCCCTCAGCCCAGATGGACAACATTTATATGCTGCCAGCTTTGGCAGTAGCGCAGTTGCCGTCTTTAGTCGCAATAGCAGCACAGGCCAATTAAGTTTTGTGCAAGCTTTGTTTAATGACAGCAATGGCGTAACGGGCTTATTCGGTGCGGCGGGAATTACCGTAACACCAGACGGTTTACACGTTTATGCAACGGGCTTTAGTAGCAATAGCGTGGCGGCCTTTAGTCGTAATGTGAATACTGGCGTATTAAGTTTCATCGGCAGTTATCAAGATGATGTTGATGGCTTTAGCGGCTTAGGTGGTGCGTTTGACATCGTGGCTAGCAATGGTTTTGTCTATGTCGCTTCGACAGCCGATCAAACCATTACCGTATTGCAACGTAATAGCAGCACAGGTGCATTAAGCTTTGTCACTACCACAAGCAGTAGCGTGTTAAATGGCACTAATGGCCTTGCCTTAAGTTCGGATGGCACATTGTTGGCTGCCGCGAATAGCAACACCAGCAGCGTGGCAATCTTCAGTGTTAACAGCGATGGTAGCTTAACGCAAACGCAAGTGTTATCGAACAATGTGGGCAGTGTAACCGGCTTAAATCTGGTTAAACACGTCGCCTTTAGTGCAAACGCTGCCTATTTGTATGCTGTCAGTGCAGGTACAGATAACGCTATTACAACCTTTGAAAGTGTAGCAGCAGGGCAATACAGCTTTGTTGATGTACAACGTAATGGTGTGAATGGTGTTGATGGCTTAGCCGGTGCAGCGTCAGTTGCAGTCAGTCCGACCGGCAGCTATGTCTACAGTGCTGGCGCGACAGATAATGCGGTGTCAGTGTTTGCGCGTAACAATACTGGACGTTTAACGTATGTCGATGTATTGCGCGATAACGTAGATGATGTCAACGGTTTAGCGGGTGCGCGGGCATTAGCAGTTGATCCGGCGGGCGTATTCGTTTACGCCGCAGGCAGCAACGATAATGCTATTGCTGTGTTGCGGGTAGCGAGCACCGATGTCAGCTTAACGGTGCGCGAAAGCCAAGACCCGATCACAGTCAACAATGCTTTAACTTACACCTTAACCGTGACCAACAACGGCCCTGATCGCGCTACGGATGTCTCTGTGTTGCTGAACGTACCAGCCACTGCGCAATATCAAAACATCAGCACGCGCCAAGGCAGTTGCGATACACAACCAAGCGCCGCCAATCAATTAAGCTGTCAATTAGGCACGCTACAAGTCGGCAGTAGTGTAGTCATTACCTTAACGCTGCAACCGGTTAGCGTCGGCGAATTAAGCTTAACTGGCACTGTCAGTGCGAGCCAACAAGACTCAGTGCCAACTAATAACAGCGTAACTGAAACTACAACAGTGACGGCAACCGCTGATTTAGTTTTAGCCTTAACGGCGAATCCTAACCCTGCCAGCTTAAACGGCAACTTAGCCTTAACCGCGACCATTACCAATAATGGTCCTGACAATGCGCAAGGCTTACAAGTTAGCTTGCCAGTACCTGCCAACACCACTTATGTCAGTGCAGCGAGTGGTACGGACAACAGCGTGTGTACGGTGGCTGCTAGTGTGGCAACTTGTCAGTTAGGTGAGTTAGCTGCCGGTGCAGTGAAAGCAGCAACTTTAACCATCGTACCGACGGCAGTTGGTACCTTGACTGCCTCTGCCAGTGTCTTAACCACTACCGTTGACCCTGAAGAAAGCAACAACAGCACAAGCTTAAATCTGCAAGTGTTGCTGAATATCGTTGAGGAAACCATTGATAACGCCGGTCAAACCTTAAGCAATTACACCATTTCCAATACTGGCGCGGTGCGCGGCGGAACTTTGGCAGGCACGATCATTAATGAAGGCTTGATTTATGATGCGGTGATTGCTTCTGGTGCTTTAGTCAAAGGCGGCGGACGCTTAGGCGGTACCATCACCAACAACGGCACTATTCAAGATGCGCAGTTACTCAGTGATGCAGTGATTAATGGCGGTACTGTCAGCGGTGTAATCACCGGTTTTCCTGCCGCGCCAGCAACCTTAAACGGGGTGCGCATTACGACAGGTTCTACCGTGAGTTATGTGACTTTAGGTGCTGGCACAGTGGTAGAAAGCGGTGTCACCTTAAATAACGTGGTGATTGAAGCCGGTGTGACCTTGAGTTCTGGTGTAATTCTAGGCACGGGTGTCGTGTTTAGCTCAGATGTTAGCGTGCCAGTCGGTATCGACTTAACCTTAGTGTTACCAAGCATTATTGATCCTGTCAGTGGTAGTGTCGCGGTTAATTTAGCCTACGATGTCACCACCAGTGACGACAGCGGTCAAGGCGGTATCTTAGCCGACATCAATGCTTTACCGACCTTTGCTGACAGTGGCATTGTGGTAACGCAAAATGCTGTACGCGGACATATCGAAGTGCCCGTCGGTGATGAAGTGTATAACTTGTTACCGTGGCAAGTGCTGCAAGTGGACAGCAACACCACGGCAGGTATTAGCTTGTCATTAGATGGCTCCGTGCAAATTACCACGGACAGCGGTCGTTTAATTCTGCTAAAACCAGCGGTATCTGATACCTCAGCTTTGCGTAACAGCTTGCTTGCCTTAGGTGTGAATCAGTTAGTAGCTTATGACAGTGGCTATTATCGCATTCCGTTCTCCAGCGAGTTTTATGCAGCGTTTCAAGCGCAGCGGGTGAGCACGGTGGCAACGGGGACTGATTTAGGCGTATTTGCCATTGATTCGCCCGAGATTGCAGGCTTGAGCTTAGCGGTATATCGCTTTGTCGATGCACAAGGTCAAACCCGTGAGCAAGTGTTGTATCCAAGTTCGCCGTATCGTGAGGAGTTGGAGTCTGCTTTACGCGGTATTGCCGGTGTCAACAGCATTCAGTTCTTAAACAACGGTACCTTCTTGATTAAAATCAATGAACTGACTTATACCGTGGTGTTTAACTATGCAGTGGCGGCGAGCAACTTAGGCACTTCTATCACGCAATTGCTGATGATTTCTGACCAAAACGGCGACGGCTGGGAAGAAGTGTTAGTGATTTATGCTAACGGTGATCAGCAAATCTTATATGTGAAACCGCAGCCGGAACGGGTGTTTGCCATACAAACCATCCCTGATGTGCAAGATGCCGGTTATCTCGTGACCAGCACCGATGACGGCGGTTTGTTATTGATCAATGAAAACAGTCATCTACGCTTGCAAATAACAGGAATCACGCAGCTTGAGGAAACAACACCTGCCAGCATGACCATGTTGTCAGATGGGCGCATTGAGTTTATCACTGCAACGGGGCAGTTTTTCCAAACACGTCCGCTGATTCAAAATGCAACATTGTTGACACAAGGCATGCAGGCATTTGGTTTTGAAGCGGCTACTTTAACCGATGCTGGCAACTGGCGGTTTACCCGTGCAGATGGTGTGCAGTTAAGCGGTCGTCCGGCTCTAAGCTCGGAAACGACCGATTTACTGATGCCATTAGGGGTATCAGAAATCGACTCACCAGTCGCCATTGCACACTCAGTGTATGCCTTAACTTTCCGCTCAGATGTCAGACGGCAGCAACTGCTATATCCCGTTGCTTATGAACCTGCTGCATTCTTAAGCTTTTTGCAAAGTTTCCCAGCAGTGACCACTGCCGAGTTAAACAACGATGGTACGGTGCGTATTGATACCTCTGCGTTTAGCTTCTATGGCATTTTTGGCTACACAGTGTCACAAACAGGAGTGGCCACAGGCACGATACAGCTTGCCAACGGTGGCGATCTAAATGCAGATGGCTTACCTGATTTTCTGGTGACGTATGCAGATGGTCAGCAGCAAGTGATCTATAGTTTACCGTAGGACTGTTTAAAAATGGTGTTGCCGCACGGGAGTGCGGCGACATCGCTTTATTATCGTTTTTAAGAGGTGGGAAAATGAACCACAATATTAAAAAATTTGTAAAGCTAGCCCGTTGGTGGCTAGCTTTTTGTTTGTTGGGGTGGGGGAGTTTTGCGCCTGTGCTGGCGGCAGAGTGTTCAACAGCTA
>QKBZ01000226.1 GCA_003245895.1 Beggiatoa sp. | reverse complement strand
GTGCAAATGGTTGTAATGGCATAAACATCTACACCGTTCATGCCGCGTTGCAAGATCATAGCGTATTTTAGCCTTGGCTCAAGGACTTTCCTTATCTATTAAGCCCTTAAACTAAGTATTTGTATTCAAAATAAATACAAAGAATTACAATAACTTGGCGATTATTGCTAGAATTTTTCTACTTGACTTTTAGAATATGCTGTCAGGATAAGCACCTAATTTACTAGAGTGTAAATACAGTGAGTGTACCGTTATTTTTGACCTGTAAGCGGCTTCTTTGCAGTCATCGTTTTGAAATAATGCAGTCAAACGGTAATAAATTTACTTGAATTTTAGCTAAAAGAACAAAAAATAATCAAAAGCTAACAAACAGTTATTGAATTAAACTAAGAGTTAAGATAGGCTTAGCTAAGGGTCATCAGAGGAAAGGAATAATCCTATGAAATTCATTCACGCTGCTGACATTCATTTGGACAGTCCACTGTGTGGGCTGGCACGTTATGAAGGTGCGCCAGTAGAACAAATGCAAAGCGCTACACGCCGCGCATTTGTCAATTTAATCGATTTAGCTTGCCAAGAAACGGTTGATTTCGTGTTATTGGCGGGCGATTTATACGATGGCGACTGGAAAGACTACAACACCGGCTTATTTTTTAATCAGCAAATGAGTCGGCTGCGTGAAGCCAATATTCCCGTCTTTATCGTGTATGGCAATCATGATGCGGGCAATACTATTACTCGTCAGTTGTGTTTGCCGGACAATGTGCATGAATTTAGTGCGCAACAGGCGGAAACCATTTGTTTAGATAAACTAGGCGTGGCGATTCACGGCCAAAGCTTCCCACAACGGGCGGTGACTGACGATTTAAGTCAACATTATCCGCGTGCGTTGAGCGACTATTACAACATCGGCTTGCTACATACCTCGGTGAATGGTCGTGAAGGTCACGCCAGTTATGCGCCGTGCACGCTAAAAGGCTTGCTCAGTCATGGGTATGATTATTGGGCGTTAGGTCATGTGCATGGTCGTGAAGTGCTGCACGAGCAACCGCACGTCGTGTTTTCCGGTAATTTACAAGGCCGCCATGCCCGCGAAACAGGCGCGAAAGGTTGCACTTTGGTCACGGTGGAAGATCACAAAACCACTTTGACCCATTGTGCGGTCGATGTGTTGCGCTGGGCAGTGTGTGAATTAGACATTACGCCGCTGCAACAAGTGGAAGATTTGCTGGACTGTGCGCGTGATGCAGTGAATCAAGCCTTGCAACAAGCGGATGGTCGGCCTTTGGCTGTGCGCTTTTTAATTCAAGGTAGCAGCGCGGTACATGCACAATTGCATAGCAACCCTGAACGCTGGATTAATGAGTTACGCGCTGCCGCGACTGACACTGGTTTAGGCAATGTCTGGGTGGAAAAAACCCAGTTAAACACCAGTCCTGCGCTAGATGCGCCTGTGTTGGCAGAAGGGCCTTTAGGTGAATTAATGTCCACTTTGCGTAACTTGCCAGCGGATCAAGATGAGTTGCAATCGCTGAGTGCTGAGTTAAAACAGTTAAAGCAAGCATTGCCGTTAGAGGCTCGTCACAGTGAGCGCGGTAGTCACGTTGATCCTGATAATCCTGATACCATTCGCCAATTATTAGGCGGGGTTGAGGAATTTCTCATGGCGCGTTTATTGGCACAACAAAGCTTCCGATGAAACTGCTGTCTTTAGATTTAACCGCGTTTGGCGCGTTTTCAGGCACTACGCTGGACTTCTCCAGCCGTCCCCAAGGCTTACACATCATTTACGGCGCGAACGAGGCGGGCAAAAGCACCACTCGCCGCGCCATTCACAATGTGTTATTCGGCATTCCTGAGCGCACCAATGATGCGTTTTTACACAATACCGACCAGTTACGCATCGGCGTGCAGTTGCTGAACGGCGACGGCGAGACTTTGTATTGTGTGCGGCGCAAAGGGCGCAAAAATACCTTATTAGATGCCGATAACAAACCTTTAGACGAAAGCTGTTTACAAGCTTTCCTTGGCAATATTAACGATAGCCAATTCAGCAATTTATTCTGCTTCGATCATGAACAATTGCGCGAAGGCGGCGAAGCTTTATTAAACGGTGGCGGTGATGTGGGTGAAAGTTTATTCGCCGCAGGCACAGGCGACACGCAATTGCACGCACTGTTAAGCGAATTAGACCGCGAGGCTGCCGAGCTATTTAAAGCCCGCGCCAGCAAGCCGCGCTTAAATCAAAGTATTCGCGCTTATAAAGAAGCCTGCCAGCGGATGCAAGAAAACTCCTTGTCCGTCACCCGTTGGACAGAACAAGCCCACGCCTTAGAAGCCGCCCGCGAGCAGCACACCGAATTATCCGAGCAGTTACGCGCCTTACACGCCGAGCAACACCGTTTAACCCGTATTCAGCGCACCTTGCCCTTGCTGAAACGGCGGCAAACGCTGAGCGCAGACTTAAGCGAATTAACCAATGTTATCTTGCTGCCCGACGATGTCAGCACGCAGCGCATCCAACTCAGTTCGACCTTACACACCGCGCAAGCCCAAGCACAGCAAGCCAGCCAAAGCACGCAAGAGTTGCAACAGTCGCTTGATACCTTGCAAGTGCCTAGCGAGTTGTTAGCCGAAAAAGCCACTTTATACAGCTTGTATGAACGCTTAGGCAGTCATCAAAAAGCCGCCCGCGACATCCCTGGTGTGCGTACTGAGATGCGCACGGTGGAAGGCGAAGCGGAAACCTTGTTACGCCATATTTACCCTGATTTGGCTTTAGACGCGGTTGCTGAACTGAATTTAACCCAAGCCCAGCGCGACCACTTAAAGCAACTCGCCGACGAGCAACCGATTTTGCGCGAGAAGCAAGCCGGTTTTGTAGATCGTTTGGAAAAAGTAACGCAGCAATTGGCGCAGCAGCAAGCCAGTTTGGACAATTTGCCGTCCGTGCCTGAGTCGGAGTTAAGTGCTTTAAAAGCGGCTTTGGCGCGGGCGTTAAAACAAGGTGAATTAGAAGCGCAGTTAACGCAAACGGATAGGGAAGTGCGCCGATTGGGCGTACAAACCGATATTGAGTTAAAACAACTCGGTTTGTGGACGGGTACACTTGCAGAATTAGAACAAACCGCCTTGCCCGCAGCAGAGCGTATCGAAAACTTTGATCAGCGGTTTAAAGAAATTGAAACCGACCGCCAACGCATTAAAGACCGTTTAATCGAAGCCCGTCGCCGTGCCAGTGAAGCCACGCAGAAGCTGGAGGCGTTGCGTTGGGCGGGGGCTGTGCCGACCGAAGCCGATTTACAACAAGTCCGCGCCTCCCGCGAGCAGCAATGGCAATCGTTAAAACATACCCAAGCCAATGCGGAAGCCTATCAAGCCTTTGAAGAGGCGATGGCGCAGGCGGATGAAGTCGCCGACCGTTTGCGGCGTGAAGCGCATCGAGTGGCAGAGCAAGCCACTTTGCTTGCCGAACAACACACCGCCCAACGCGAGCAAGAGCAGCAAGCGAAGAAATGGCACTCAGCAAATGAATTATTAACCCAATTGCAAAGCGAATGGGAAAACTGTTGGCAAGCCAGCGGGGTAAAACCGTGGTCGCCGCCAGAAATGCGTGCATGGTTAACCCAGTGTTTACAATTGCGCCAATTAGCAGCGAAATTACGCGAACAGCGGCAAACTTTAGAAGATCAACAACGCTTAATCGCTAGCGTATGCAATGAGTTAGCCAGCGCATTAGCCGAATTGCCAGAACGGGTGATTCCGTTAACACGCTTAAACGATTTAATCGAACAAGCACAGGCCAGCCTTGCTGAATACCACAATTTGCAGCAGCAACGCGAAGAATTAAGCCGCCAAGTGCGTAATTTAAGCTTAGAGCAGCAACGCTTAGAAACTGCGCACGAGCAAGCCAGCCAAGCTTTAAGCCAATGGCAACAGGAATGGGCGAAGGCATTGCAGCCAATTCGCTTGCCTGCGGAAACTTCAGTGGCGACATTGCGCACGGTGTTAAACACCTTAGACCAGATTTTTAATAAAATTGAGCGCATTCACGGCTTGCGGCGACGGATTGAGCGTATGGACGAAGATGCCGAAGTATTCCGCCACGACGTGTTGCAGTTGACGCAAAAACTCGCGCCCGAATTGCTGAATTATCCGGTAGAACACATCGTGCCGGATTTATCCAACCGTTTAAGCCTTGCCGAACGTGATGCCACGCGGCAAGAGCAGTTGCAACAGCGTTTAGACAATGAGCAACAGCGACAAAGCCAAGCCGCGCAGCAATTAGAACAGGCGCGGGCGCAGTTAAACGCCTTATTTGAGCAAGCGCATTGCGAGAATTTAACCGCGTTGGAAGCCGCAGAGCAGGCTTCGGCGCATAAACGCTTATTGCAACAGCAGTTACACGAAGTTGAACAGCAGTTGGTTGAACAAGGCGAAGGTTTATCGTTGACTGAATTGGCTAACGCAGTGGCGGCAGTGGATATGGATCAATTGCCCGGTCAAGTGCAGCATAGTCAGGAGCAAGTGCAGACATTAGAGTATGAGCGCTCTGAATTAGATCAAAAAATCGGCGAATTACGCACTTTACTCAAGCAAATGGATGGTAATGCGTATGCGGCGAAAGCGGCAGACGAGGCACAATTGGCATTAGCGGAAATGCAGGATTTAAGCGAGCGTTATATGCAAGTGCATTTGGCTGCGACAGTGTTGCGACGTTCGATTGACCGTTACCGTGAGCAACATCAAGGCCCGTTATTGCGACGCACTAGCCAATTATTTCAGCATTTGACCTTAGATAATTTTCAGGGTGTGAAATCGGGTTTTAACGGCAATAGCGCACAGCCGGTGTTATTCGGCTTACGCCAGCACGAAGAAATCCCCACTAGCGGCATGAGTGAAGGCAGCCGCGATCAGTTATTTTTAGCCTTGCGCCTTGCCAGTTTAGAACAGTATTTAGTGCAGCACGGCACTTTGCCTCTGATTGTCGATGACATTTTAGTTAACTTTGACGATCAACGCTCCAGCGCAACCTTACAAGTGTTGGCAGAGCTTGCAGAACAGACACAAATTTTGTTCTTCACGCATCATCAGCATTTAGTGGAGTTGGCGCGGGAAAGTGTCGCAGATGAGCTGTTGCAAGTGCATGCGCTATAAAGCTTTGTTTTTTTATATTTAAATTTTCGAGATGATAACTAATGAGTGATTTACCAAACTGTCCACAATGCAATTCCAGCTATACCTATGAAGACGGCAATATGCTGATGTGTCCTGAATGTGGGCATGAATGGTCTGCAACAGAGACAACTACCGCAACAGATGGGCTAGAAGTGAAAGATGCCAACGGGAATTTGTTAAGCGATGGCGATGCAGTGACCGTGATCAAAGATTTAAAAGTAAAAGGCTCTTCATCTGTGGTTAAGGTGGGGACTAAAGTGAAAAGTATTCGCTTAGTCGAAGGGGATCACAATATTGATTGCAAAATTGATGGGATTGGGGCGATGAAATTGAAGTCGGAGTTTGTTCGGAAGGTTTAAGTGGCGCATAAGTTAAGGTAACAAGATGTCGTAGGATGGGCTGACGAAGGATAGCCCCTCGTTTACCGAGTCACCTGAGTTCGACGAAATATCTCTTTAAAAACAATGTACTTCTCGTTCCCACCATTTTGGTGGGAATGCATGCCGCGTCGCTCCAGCGGCGCGAGTCGTGGTTATAAGCACATTCTCATTCCTATACGTGCCGCTGGAGCGACACGGTATGCATTCCCATCGGGACGACTCATCCTTATACATATATCAGCTTGTGACCTGTAATGGTTGTAATGGTCAAGTTTTTTTGTAGAAAATCTAAGCCACATTTAGAAAAGATAAGTTTTTCTGATGTGGAGTCATGTAGTCAATAGCAGAGTGTAATCTGCGGTAGTTGTAAAACCAGATATAGCGTTGAACACAATCATGGAC
>QKBZ01000197.1 GCA_003245895.1 Beggiatoa sp. | reverse complement strand
ATTTCTTCCGCAGCGACGGTAACAGTTTGTGCTGTTTGTTTAATAAACTGGATAATTTCGGTAAGTTTATCAACCGTGCTATTAGCATCATTTTTAAGCTGTTCTAAGCTGCCTAAATATTGCGTGTCAATTTTCTGTCTTAAATCACCTTGTGCTAAAGCAGAAAACATACGTGCAATATCATTAATTGCTAACTCATTAAAGCTGAGAATTTGATTAACGCTTTCTGAAATAGTATAGAAAAATCCGCTCTTATTATTGGTTTGAATGCGTTGATCAAAACGTCCTTGTGAAGCAGCATGAATCACACCATTGATTTCTTGTTCGGTTGCCACTTCCACAGTGCGGTCTTTTAATTCCTGCACGAAACCTAAATGTTCGCCACGTTCATTAATAACCGGAGTAATATAATATTCAATGGTTAAGCTTTCTAAATCTAGCTGTGATTGCTTGCTGCTATTTAAATTTTCTAATGAAGCACGGTATTGGCTCGGGTTTCGATATAACACATCTAAGCTTTTGCCAACCAGTTGATTCGGGTGTTCTGGATCAAAACCGGTTAACTCAGCACTGAAACTAGCAGCCTCATTGATAAATAAGCGTTGTGCCGCTTGATTAAGATAAATAATACTTAATTTGCTGTCACTAATTAAGACACTGGTATTAACATTGTCTAGGGCATTTTTAATCCGTAAGGCTTCATCTGCAATACGTTTATCGCGCTCAATGCGTTCCCGTAACAAGGTTTGCATATTTTGCATATCACCAAATAAGCCATTGCGTTTGTGACCCGAATCATAATCAAGTTGCCCATTAGCAATGGCTTTTGCTAATTCAGCCGCATCAGCCGGTTCTGCTCCTAATTGGCGTACAATACTACGTGCAATCATTAAACCTAAGCCAATACCTAATATTGCCGCTAAAACAATCGTGCCAACCAATATTCTTTCTGTTAACTGCACTAAATATTTAGTTTTTTGATCTGCTGCTAAAAAGTCGGTTGAAACGAGTTGAGAAATACTTAATGCATTCTTTTGAATATTCGGACCAATCTGATTAAGTCCATCATTAAATAATGTTTTTTGTTTTGCATATCCTGCCTGCAAACCCATAAATTGGTTGTAGTATTCTTCAGTAAGCTGATAAATTTCAGCTAACATTTGTTTGCGTGAGGGGCTTTGATAGTCTGTGTTTAAATTTTTAAACAACTCTTTAGCCTGATTAAAAGACTCTTTAACCTCATCTACCCAAATGAGTTCACCCGCTTGCATATATTTAAAGACATTTAAACGGATTCTCATGATGACATCTTGATAATGTGCAGCGTAAAAAGAGGTAATTGTATCGCCTTCTTGAAAGGCATCACTATTCATATCGTTGATAAGCTGTACGATATGAGGACCTTTAACATCAAGCTGTTCTTTAATGACCGCATAACGTTCTTTAAGCAAGAAAACAATTTCATTAAAGGTTTGGTCATACTCAGTGAATAATGACTTAATTTGCAGTAACAGTTCCCGACGTTTTTCATTCGTAACTTGCTGTTCAGCAGTGATTAAATCTGCATTAAGTAATTCTAATTCTTCTTGGTATTCAACTAAGTTGTTCGCATCTTGGCGAAAAGTGTATTGTGCAGCATTAAATCTTAACTCTAAAATGCGACTAACCAGCAAGTCAGCTAAATGTTGTTCAGCGGCAAGACCATTAGATAAATGCGTCACTGTTTTATTAATGCTGTTCAACTGTGTAAGCGCGACAACCCCTACAAAAATCATTAAAACCAAGGCTATCATATAGCCTGAAATGATTTTAGTGCCGACGGTTAATCGATGAAAAATACGCATGAAATCCCCCTTCTGACCACGATGTTTGCTATACAATCATTAAACTTTGTTTTGGTAATACATCTTAGTCACTTGCATTGAGTTGCGCATACCTGATAGTGCCTTTCTAAATCGTCATGTAGGCCAAGCACACGATTAAGCAGAGAGTTTATGGATTAAACCATAACCGACAATTAAGCGGTGAAATATAAAGTTGAGTATACTCAAAATGTGGATTGTTTTTAATCTCAGTATCTATTAGAAAACGAGGCTCTTCCCAAGCATTCTGGGTAAATATGATGTAATAAAATATAACCACCCGTCGCAACGTATGGTTCCATACAGCTTGCCCAATTGTAACCCCTAATTGTTTAGCGTCACCTTGATGCAAGTGTACAAAATCAGCAAATTCAGCTTGTTGCACCTTGCTATGCACATCAGACAACGGGTCGTCTAAACGTGTTTGTGTAAAATCATTAGGCACATGTGGGTGAAATAAAGCGATACTGTGTAATTGCCGGTTTCCCCCTAATTCTTGTAACGCTGAGCTTAAAAATAAAGTGGAAGCCCCTATAAAGTTGTAGATGCTTGTGTCGCTTTCCACATTTGATATTGAGTTGCAAATGCAGTGCTCATTATGCTTAGCTACCCTTAGATAAAAGAGAAAACACTGATATTGAAGATAAACCCTTAGGTTTTTAGTGGTGAGTGTCAAAAAAAGCTTAAACCTCACTGCCATTAAGTTAAGCGTGTTTGTAGGGTGGATAAGGCTTTAGCCAACATCACACGCTTGAAGCTTGAACCAAGCCACTTGCGGCGGATGACGGCTTACGCCTTGTCCACCCTACAAGACGGTGCAAACTCTACAGGGTCATGAGCCAACACCTCTCCCAGAGAAAACTTAATACAGCACATAGCACAGTATTTATTAAATTATTATACTTAAAGCATTTTACAGCATTTGTATTTCCTGACAGAAAACTGTATTTTTCTTTGACTACAGTACATTAGCTATATTGCTCACATGTGCTGAATTTAATCGCAATTTGATTTCATGATAATAACAATGAATCGCTTGCAAGCCGTTTGTAACGAAGCTTGGATGGATATTAATTATGCGTCGCCCTTATTGGATTCCTTATAATGCTGGCCCTTATGATTTTCCAGCGTTAGAACAAGCCCTAGATCATCCTGATGGTTTATTGGCAATTGGCGGCGATTTATCGCCTAGTCGCATTATGGTAGCTTATCGACGCGGCATTTTTCCGTGGTATAGCGATGACCAGCCAATTTTATGGTGGTCACCTAGCCAGCGCATGATCATGTTTCCAGAAGATTTAAAAGTCTCGCGCAGTCTACGCAAAACAATTAAAAAACATGAATTTACTTTAACAATGGATCAGTGCTTTCGCCAAGTCGTCACCGAATGTGCAGGCCCTAGACGAGAAGAAGATGGTACTTGGATTACCTCAGACGTGTTAGAAGCCTATTGCCAGCTTCATTATTATGACTTTGCTCACTCCATTGAATGCTGGTTTGGAGATCAGCTTGTGGGCGGTTTATACGGTGTTTGCTTAGGAAAAGTCTTTTTCGGTGAGTCTATGTTCAGTCATATGACCGATGCCTCAAAAATCGCTTATAGCCATTTTGTTTGGCAATTAAAACGCTGGGGATACGAGTTAATCGATTGCCAAGTACATACCCGTCATTTAGAAAGTTTAGGTGCTTATACCATTCCTCGCGCAGAGTATCGCAAGTTATTGGATCGATTATGCGAGATGAAAGGCTATGCAGGGCCTTGGCGATTTGATACCGATTTATTAGAACGAGGCGAACCATGAACCATCAGGCACAGTTTAACCTTTATGCTACGCCGCCTCATGAGTGTAGTTATTTGCCCGACCGCCAAGCCACGACAGTGTTTATCGATCCTCACTTTCCAAAAGATGCGGCCTTATACGACACCTTGTCACAACATGGCTTTCGGCGCAGTGGCGAGCACTTATATCGCCCACATTGTCATGGCTGTGATGCGTGCTTGCCGGTGCGCATTCCCGTTAAACATTTTAAACCCAGACGGGTTCAAAAACGGATTTGGCAGGCGAACCAAGATTTGCGTGTGACACAAAGCCATACCGAGTTTCAACAAGAACACTTTGAACTCTATCAGCATTACTTAAATGCCCGTCATCAAGGTGGCGGTATGGATAATCCGACACCAGAAAGTTACCACCAATTTTTGATCAGCAGTTGGTCGAATACTTTGTTTTATGAATTTCGTTTAGGCTCGAAATTGTTGGCGGTGGCGGTGTTAGATGCGTTTGAAAATGGTTTATCTGCCGTCTACACTTTTTTTCACCCTGATTATGCAAAACGCAGTTTAGGTGTTTTCGCGCTGTTGTGGGAAATTGAGCATACCCGACAAATGCAGTTAGACTGGCTTTATTTAGGCTATTGGATACAACAATGCCAAAAAATGTCCTATAAAATTGAGTATCAGCCGTTAGAGTTTTATCAACACGGTATTTGGCAACGCTTAAACAAACCAAAATTGTAAAATTAATGCATTATCCTATAGCGATAAATGATGCACCTCTTGCCTGACACATACAAAACCTATGAACACTAAGTTTGCAACCCAAGAGCCTCAATTTCGCCAACGTATTGCGCAAACTATTGCCCGTATTATGGTTGAAAACCGTGTTGATGATTTCCAATTGGCAAAGCAAAAAGCCCTTGCACAATTAGGTATTTCGGGCAAAGTCAGCATGCCGAGCAATGCGGAAATTGAAGCCGAATTAGCCTTATATCAACGCTTGTTCAAAGCCGATTCCCATCCGCGCTTACTCTGCCATTTGCGCCAAACAGCAGTGCAAGCAATGCGTTTGCTGGCTGATTTTTCACCGCGTTTAGTGGGGCCAGTGTTATATGGCACAGCGACTGATAGTTCTGAAGTCACCTTGCATTTGTTCACTTACACGCCGGAAGATGTCGCTTTCTTTCTTATGGAACAAAACATTCCCTATAGCTTATCTGAGCGGCGTTATCGCATGGCGCAAGTGGTGACTTACCCAAGTTATCATTTTGTCGCGGGTGATGTGGAGATAGTGTTGATCGTGTTTGGCATTGACGATATTCGCTGGGCACCACCGAGTAAGTTGGATGGTAAACCGATGCGGCGGGCGAATTTGGCGACGGTGGAAGCGTTGTTGGCGGAAACTGAGGCGGCTGTGTAGTGCCATTGTAGGGTTTGCGCCGCGTCCTTTTGCGGTGCGAACGCGGAGAAGCCTGCATGATGTTAGAATTTCTCCGCGTGCGCAAAATGCCGAGAAAGTACATTGCGACACGCAAACTCTGTGGCGGCATTATGCACACCCTACAAGCCTGTATATCTTTGATTTGTAGTGTGAAATAGGAGAAAGCGATATTCCACCACGCAGCGTATCATCTGTTTTTACTTAGCTTTTTGCAGAGTTTTATGGTGGAATACGCTGCGCTATTCCACCCTACAACGACACTGATGCCTTATCCGCCCTACAAAGCACACGTTTCCATCACTGCCAACTGTTGCCATGCTTGCGGCAAGTTATAACCTTGTTGCTGTAACTCACTCAGCAAGCGTTGTGCTTCCTCTATTAATACCTGTTGCTGTTCACTGCTAAACAAACTCATCGCTGTTTTCACCGCCTCTGCTTCTTCGCTGAGCAAAGTCGGCACAATGTCAGAAACTAAGATCGGCGTTTCAGGGTGTAATAAATGGGCGATGACGGGATAATTCAATAAATGGAAATGCCGTTGTCTTGACGCATCTTTTTCCAATAAAGGAGCTAATGCTTCTGGCTTATCTTGGCTGCTGACCTTAATCGCCTGCATGATGATTTCATTTAAATTGCGTAAGCCTTGCTTTTCTGCCGCAAAATCCCCGCCCAGACCTGAGCACTGTTCATACAGCGCATCAATCCGATCTTGGAACTTAAACATAATCTCGGCTTCCACTTGCGAGGCTAAGGTTGACACTTCTGATAATAAGCTGTGAAAACCTTGTTGAAAACGCTGTCGTTCTTCTTCATCGCGTTGTTGGGCGGCGGCAACTAAATCTTGCGTGATTTCGCGCTCCATGTGCTGAAACAAAGGATTTTCATATTGTCGCTGTAAATGGCGTTCCCAGCACCCTGGTTGCGCGCTGAAAGACAGTTTCATGAGGTCAGCTCTCCTAAGGTTTTATCATCATGCTGGCCTGTTGGCATTGCATCCTTGAACATTGGGTGTCAGCTTCCTCCACAGGAAGCCGTTGACCGCTTAAGGTTTATGCAGGCGTGTTTCTGGCATCGGCTGTGGCTTTTTCTCTGTGCGCAAACTTTGGATTAAGGCTTGTACACCGGTTGGAATCGCCAGCAGCGAAAAACGCAACCAAACTGCAAACACTACGCCCCAATATAACAAGCTCGGGTATTGATGGCGAAAAAATTTAGTGTAAAACCGAATCATGCCCCTATGCTTGTACCACAGCACACGCACTGGCGTGCGCCGACTGCATGCCCCTTTGACATGGGTGATCTCAATCTGAGGGATGAATAGAATCGGCCAACCGCCTGCGCGAAAGCGCATAAACCAGTCTAAATCTTCACAGTGTAGAAAATACTGTTCATCCATCGCCCCCACCGCTTGCAAGGCTTCACGCCGCACCACCATGCACGCACCCGAAATACCTTCGATTTCCACTGGCTGCGTTGGCATTGGGGTTTCGGTCAATACAAAGCTATTAAAGCGAGGATGTCGGGCAAACAGCTTATTTAAATGTAACACTCTGACCACAGAACGCCACGGGCTAGGAATGCCACGCCGACAGCCTGCTTGTTCGCTGCCATCGGGATTGCGCACTAAACAGCCTGCCATGCCACAGTGTTGATAGGCATCTTGATCCAAAACTGTGCAAAATTTTGCCAAGGTATCGGCTTGAATCACACAATCGGGATTTAAAAACACTAAATAATCACTGTTGATATTGGCTAATACTTGATTGGCTGCCCCTGCAAAGCCTTTGTTTTCCGTGTTATACACCAGTTTAACCGGTGCATTAGACGGTAAACTCACATGCAGTTGCATCATGCTCTGATCGGTTGAGGCATTGTCAATCACATACACATCGGGCTGAGGCTGATTGCTTAATACAGACTGCACGCAGTCAGTTAATAAGCTGCCCCCATTGTAATTGACAATGATTACCGAGACACGGGAAGTTTCAGTCATGCGTTTGCTCAACGTTTCATGGCATCAAAAAACTCGCCGTTGGTTTTGGTAATTCTTAAACGATCCAATAAGAATTCCATTGCGGCAATTTCTTCCATTGGGTGTAATAATTTGCGCAGAATCCACATTTTTTGTAATTCTTCTGGATCGGTGAGTAATTCCTCACGACGCGTACCAGAACGGTTAATGTGAATTGCTGGGTAAATACGTTTCTCAGCAATTTTTCTATCCAAGTGGATTTCGTTATTACCCGTACCTTTAAACTCTTCGTAAATCACGTCGTCCATACGAGAGCCGGTATCAATCAAGGCAGTGGCAATAATGGTTAAACTGCCGCCTTCTTCAATATTCCGCGCAGAACCAAAGAAGCGTTTAGGACGGTGTAAGGCGTTGGCATCGACACCACCGGTTAATACCTTGCCAGAGGAAGGCACGACGGTGTTATAAGCCCGCGCTAAACGGGTAATCGAGTCTAATAAAATCACTACATCGCGTTTGTGTTCGACTAAGCGCTTGGCTTTTTCGATCACCATTTCCGCCACTTGAATATGTCGGGTCGCGGGTTCGTCAAAAGTACTGGAGATTACTTCGCCACGTACTGAGCGCGTCATCTCGGTCACTTCTTCAGGCCGTTCGTCAATTAATAAGACGATGAGATAGCATTCAGGGTGGTTGATGGTGATGGAGTGGGCGATGTTTTGTAACATCATGGTTTTGCCTGATTTAGGCGGGGAGACGATTAAGCCACGTTGGCCTTTACCGATAGGAGCAGTTAAGTCAATGATACGCGGTGTTAAATCTTCGGTACTGCCGTTGCCTAATTCAAGGCTAAAACGTTCGTTAGGGAATAAAGGGGTTAAGTTTTCAAATAAGACTTTGTTGCGGGCTTGTTCAGGTGGCTCAAAATTGATTTCGCTGACCTTGAGTAAGGCAAAATAGCGTTCGCCTTCTTTGGGGGGGCGAATTTTACCGGAAATGGTATCGCCCGTGCGCAAGTTAAAGCGGCGGATTTGGCTAGGTGAGACATAAATGTCGTCAGGGCCTGCTAAGTAAGAACTGTCGGCAGAGCGTAAAAAGCCGAAACCATCTTGCAAAATTTCTAAGACCCCATCACCAAAAATGTCTTCACCTTTTTTGGCGTGTGCTTTTAATAACGCGAAAATCACGTCTTGTTTACGGGCGCGGGCAGTACCTTCCAGCCCCATCTCTTGAGCGAGATCAATAATTTCTGCAGCCGATTTTTTCTTAAGTTCAGTTAGATTCATGGTGTTGCAAGTGAGTAGGTTAAGTTAACAGAAATAAGAGAGGGATTACAGGCGAGCGTCGTTCACTTAGGCGGTTATGTGGTTGTTTGTGAGTTGCTAGTCGTGCTTATCAAGATATTGTGCGGTTGCTTATCGTGTCAGTTCAGGGCGCAATACAGCTAAACCATAAAACTGATTAGACCGGCACACAGTTGCACATCATGGGAATGTCGCGTACTTTACAATGACTCTTGTATTGTTAAATGGAGTCTAGGGGATACAAACGGGTTTCTAACCAACGTTAACACTATCTTGAAGCAAACTGATGACGAATGTTTGTAGTTACAGTGGTGCTAGATAGCGTTACTTAAGGAATCAAACAGCCTATAAGGTGTTTGAATATTACACATTTTGCTATACCCACTAACGCGGGCAGGGCGTTGCATAAGATTCAATAAAAGGGTTTTAAATGACTCAGGTTAATCCTTTCGTCTGAGAACCAGTCGAAAGACAGGATAAAAGTTGCGTAGTATTCTGATGGCGTGTTGTACACTATAATTGCATTCAGATTAGCATGCAATACTGGCTGCGTCTAGTGGGACGCAGCAGGCGATACATGCTGAGGGCTTATAAATTGGTATCGAGAAACGCAGTCAGTTGAGACTTTGATAATGCGCCCACCTTTGTGGCTTCAACTTGACCATTTTTAAATAACATCAGGGTTGGAATACCACGAATACTGTATTTAGGTGGCGTATGCTGGTTGTCATCAATGTTTAACTTAACAATTTTTAACCTAGATTGATAAGTTTTAGCAATTTCATCGAGTACTGGCGCAATCATTTTGCAAGGGCCACACCACTCAGCCCAATAATCCACTAATACCGGCAAAGAAGCATTAATCACTTCTTCATCAAAATTGTCGTCAGTGACTTCGACAATAAGCTCGCTCATGAAAGTATTCTCCAGTGCTGAAATCGCAGATAAATCCCACAAAATGGGCTTTGTCCAAATTTAAACAGTTAATATTTTATGCAAAATTATGACAGAAAAAACCTATTTAAGTGATGTTAGATTCGCTGAGATGGAGTTGGCTCCAGACTTAATGAAGGGCATCGAGGAAGCGGGCTTTGTCCAATGCACGCCCATTCAAGCACAAACATTGCCATTAGCACTTGCTGGTCAGGACATTGCGGGGCAGGCACAAACAGGGACGGGAAAAACAGCCGCCTTTTTATTGGCCTTAATGCACCGTTTATTACAACACGCCACATCTCAGCAAGAACATCAATCAAAGCAGCCTAAAGGTCTCATTTTAGCACCTACCCGTGAATTAGCAATACAGATTTACCAAGATGCTCAAGCGCTAGGCCGTTATACCGACTTATCCATTGCTGTGGTATATGGGGGTATCGGCTATAAACGTCAACGGGACATCTTGAGTGCTGGGGTAGATATTTTAATCGGTACACCTGGGCGCTTAATTGATTATTTTAAACAAGGTGTGTTTGACTTAAAAGCCTTGCAATGTGTGGTGATCGATGAAGCGGATCGCATGTTTGACTTGGGTTTCATCAAAGATTTGCGTTTTTTACTGCGTCGTATGCCACCTGCGGAAAAGCGCTTAAACTTGCTTTTTTCCGCCACTTTTTCGCATCGCGTGCACGAATTGGCGTATGAACATTTAAATGCACCGACTTTAGTGCAAGTGGATAGCGGCACAGTAGTGGCGGAAAAAGTGGAAGAACGCCTTTACCATGTTTCGACTGACGAAAAAATGGCCTTGTTATTAGGCTTGCTCAGGCAAATTCAGCCATTAGAGATGGAAGACAGTGAACCGTCAGAACTAGCAGAAGTCAGCGGTCAGAAGGAAAAGGTTTTAATTTTTATTAATACCAAAAAGACAGCCGATGCGATTTGGCAAATGTTGCGTGCCAATGGTTTTTATACTGCTTTGCTGTCAGGCGATGTGCCACAGAAAAAACGCATGCAATTATTGTCACAATTCCAAAGTGGGCAAATTTCTGTGTTAGTGGCGACTGATGTAGCCGCGCGTGGTTTACACATTCCAACCGTAAGTTATGTGATTAATTACGATTTCCCTCAAGATGCGGAAGATTATGTGCATCGTATTGGGCGTACTGCTAGAGCAGGCGCGAGTGGGCACGCGATCAGTTTAATCTGTGAAGAATATGTGTATTCATTGTCAGATGTAGAGGAATATATTGGGCATAAAATTGAGAGCCAGCCCATTACCGAAGCCTTACTGATTACGCCTCAGCCTGCTGTTAAAGAACGGCAGCGAGACAAGGCCAATACTAAACATAAAAAACCGCACAAGCGTCATAACAGCATCACTGTTACTGTAGAGCCTGAAACTACACCTCAACTGACAGATGCAGAAGCCGAAAAAACGGCTAAGAAAAAACGGCGGCGACGGCCTAAGAAGAAAAACAGCGAGACAGGCTCACCAATCGCCTCAATATCCTCTTCTGAATAATCTATACTTGGACATATTATTCATCATTATGTTGTGTTCATACTCGTTACAGACTTTTTCATGTTCCTTTCTGCTAACGAGTTGTGTGCACGGCGCGTTTTAATGGTTTGCCTCACGGCTACATTGTCTCTTATCCACCACCAAAATGATTACGCTTGTATAAGTTCAGCATTCGCTGGCTTGTCCTAAAAACTTACAACAAAGAGCGCATTCAAGAATGATAAAAAAAATGATTTTACCGATCAGTTTGTTATTACTGAGCTATGGCTTTTGGTTAAGCCCTGATTTTAAAGAAATTGCAGCCGGTGTTGCGATTTTCTTATTCGGCATGTTGTTATTAGAGCAGGGCTTTAAGACGTTTACCGGTGGTACGCTGGAAAAGATTTTACGTTATTCCACCGACCGATTATGGAAAAGTCTGTGTTTTGGTATCGTCACCACGACCTTAATGCAATCTAGCTCGTTGGTCTCGATTTTAACGATTTCATTCTTGAGCGCAGGTTTACTGCAATTAATACAAGGTTTAGGGATTATTTTCGGTGCTAATTTAGGCACCACCACAGGGGCGTGGTTAGTCGCAGGCTTTGGCTTAAAAGTCGATATTGCGGCCTATGCAATGCCGATGTTGGTATTTGGTGTGATTTTAGTTTTACAAAAAGCAAAAACCGCTAAGGGATTAGGCTATATTTTAGCAGGCTTAGGTTTTTTATTTTTAGGCATTGCGTATATGAAAGAAGGCTTTGAAGCCTTCCGCACTACCATTGATTTAACCGCTTATGCCGTTGAGGGCTGGAAAGGTTTATTATTATTTACCGGCATTGGTATTGGTGCCACCGTCATTATGCAATCAAGCCATGCGACTTTAATTTTGACCATTACTGCCTTAGCGGCCAATCAAATTAGTTATGAAAATGCGCTGGCCTTGGCCATTGGGGCAAATGTAGGGACGACTATCACCGCTATTTTAGGCGCGATGGGGGCGAACCAAGCTGGGCGGCAGTTAGCCGGTGGGCATTTAATTTTTAACATCGCGACCGGTTTAGTCACCATTATTTTTATCCAGCAATTTATGCAAGCTGTTGATTGGATTAGTGTACAAACCAATATTGCCGCAGACGATTACACTTTAAAATTAGCAGTGTTTCACACCTTGTTTAATTTGGTGGGCATTTTATTGATGTTGCCATTGATTCGTTTGCTGGAACGCTTTTTAGTTTGGTTTTTTCCAGAACGCGAAACCCAAGTGGAACAGCCCAAATATTTGCATCAAGCGACTACGGATTACCCCAGTGCAGCATTAGAAGCGATTTACAAAGAAACACGGCATTTGTTTCACAATGCATTTGAAATTATTGCACATGGTTTAAATTTACACCGCACGGATATTTTATCGGATAAAGATTTAAAGGCGGTGGTTGAACACTCAGTGCATGAAATTGATATTGATGTGGATCAACTATATGAAACACGGGTTAAAGAAATTTACAGTGCTATTATTGAGTTTTCCGCTATTTCGGAAAAACAAATGGAGCCTGAGCAATTAAAACGATTATCTGAGTTAAAAGTAGCAAACCGTGATATTGTAGATGCTATTAAAGATATACAGCAATTACAAGAAAATATGGCTTTGTATATCAATAGTCGTAATCAAACGATTCGCCAAGAATATAATCGTTTACGGCATTTATTAGCCGAAACTTTACGCACGATTTATGCAATTGAGGATTTAGATGCACAAACGGATAACGATGAAGAAAATTTAGCTGAGCTTTTATTATCACTAGATCACATTCGTTTGGAAATGCAACAAACTGATATTTTTAATAATGGTCAGTTAGATCATTTTATTCGTCATCATCAAATTACACGCCGTATGGCAACTTCTTTAATGAATGACAGTGCTTATGCGTATAATATTGCGCATAAAATTATCCACATGGCACAGATTTTATATGCAAACTCAGTGAACACAGTGCTGACTGCCAGTTCTGAAATGACCTTAAATGACGAGGAAATTAAACAGTTAGTTTCTAAACAAAACATTGCTTCACCCGCTAAAGATTTAGCTGAGGGCGTACCCAAATCAGAACCTAAGCTTGATGTTGGATGATGGCAAATAGCCTCATCGCTGCCATTAAGTTAAGCTCTTTTGTAGGTCGGATAAGGCTTTAGCCGTCATCCGAGATCACACGCTTGAAGCTTGAACCAAGCCACCGACGGCGGATGACGGCTGTCGCCTTATCCGCCCTACAAGACGGTGCAAAGCCTTAACTTAATGGCAGTGCTTTTTGCGGTGCGCACGCGGAGCAAGCATATCCGCGTAACACTTCATCGGCATACTGTTGAGCGTTTGGGTTTATTGCTGAACAATGAACCGTTAACTATCAGTCTCACGTTTTTGAATAAACCAAAATGGTATCTTTATGTCACTGATTGAAAAGATCGACGAACTGATTAAGAATATTCAAAAATTTATGAGCAGTGAGTATCAAGAACAAAAACAACACGCTGCCTCCATGAAAGAAGCTCTGAAAAAAATGAAGAAGCTTGAAAAGAAATTGCAGTCTGAATTAGAGGAAGAAGACGATCCAGAAATCGCTGCGAGATTACAGCAAAAACTCGCTGTCACCCACTTGCAGCGCAAAAAAGGTGTGGAGATTTTAAGAGAAGTGCATCAAAAAATGAAACACGCTTAATGGCTTAAGGATAAATCTGTTACTGTTTTTATGCACAAGGAGTTGCTTACATGCGCGCTAAATTATTGGGGCTAAGTATTGCCTTGTGCTGCTTATTGCTCAGTGCTTGCCAATTTTCTGAACCGGTTGAAACAGATACTTTAGTGTTTGCAGACTCCGCACAACCTGCCTTTAGTTTAATTTATCTTGCAGATGCTTTGGGTTATTTTAAAGAAGAACAGGTTAACTTGATCTTAGACACACGTTACAGTTCAGGTTTAGAAAGTTTAACGGCAACTTTGCAAGGAAAAGCAGACATTGCAGGAACATTTACCTTGCCTGTTATCCATAAAGCATTTGAGAAAGCTGAACTCAGTATTTTTTCTACTGTTTATTCATCAACAAAAACCATCGCGGTAGTCGCATTACGCGAGCAAGGCATTGAGCAACCCCATGATTTAATCAATAAACGTATTGCAGTGACTTTAAATACGGGCGGTGAGTTTTTTCTCTATTTATTTCTCACCAGTCTTGAAATCAATGTCAGTCAAGTACGCATTTTTGGGGTGACACCGGATAAAATGGCGGAGCGTTTACTGGCAAGAGAGGTTGATGCAGTGGTCACTTGGCAACCTCATATTGCCAATGTAGAAGCGGCATTTGCATCCAGTGAAACCATTTCCTTTTACTCGCCTTTATATACCAACCTTGCAACCGTGGCTGCAAAAGCGGAAGTGTTAACACAGAAAAAACGCGCTGTTTTAGGTTTTTTAAAGGCTTTAACCCGTGCTGAGCAGTATTTAAAACAGTATAGGCAAGAAGCACTACAAAAAGTATTGCCTTACATTGCAAAAGAAGGGGTGACATTAGAACCCAGTTGGCATGAAGCTCAATTTAAAACAGGCATTACGCATGTCTTATTAAACTCTTTAGAAATGCAAGCCGTTTGGATGCTAAACAATGGTTTAAAAACAGGTGTGATTCCTGACTTTGTCAATTATGTTGACACTAACTATTTGTTAACAGTTAATCCTGAAGCAGTCACTTTACAGTAAAACAATATTTACTAGTCATTAACTTCATGAAAATTACTGCAAAAATATTAACGCCGATTATTGTTTTAGGGTTAATTAGTTTATTAGCATTAGGTTATTTAATCGCGTATTTTCAATATTATAACATACAAGTAAAAAAAGATTTTGATGCAACCGTCGAAATCAATAATATTGCAGCAAACTTGGAGTTAACACAACATCAAATTACCACTATTGTCATTCGTTACCGTCTTGATCATGAAAGAACAAAATTACAACAAATTTACAGTTTGCTGTTACGTGCTGAACATCAGCTTGAGCAGCTTTCTAAAAAAATCAATTCTGATAAAGAAATAGAGTTATTAAATAATTATCAACAAGCCTACCAACTTACCGTACCCGTACGCGAAAAGCTATTAACCGCAATTACCAATGGTGACACGGAACGGGTTAAATCCTTATTTCATCATTGGGAATTATTAACTACCCAAGCTAACGCACATTTACATGATTTAAAAGGCTTTGCAGTCTCTAATATTGGCTATACTTTAGATAATATTCGAGATCGCTTTAGTTTTTTAAGCTTTTCGATTTTTTATGTTTTCGCGTTTATTATTGTTTTCCTATTCATCATCTCTATTTTTTATGCTCGTGCAGTCGTGCGTCCTATTAAAGATTTAACGACGATTGCCGCTGCCATTATTGCTAAAAAACCTATTTTTTTAGACCGTTATGAATATAGAAAAGACGAAATCGGCTTATTATTTCGTACTTTTTACAATATGACGAATGCCTTAGCCTCTATTCAAAATCGTTTAGAAGTGCGGGTGCAAGAATTACAAAGCTTAACTGAAAAATTACAAGTCAGTGAATCACGCTATAATTTATTAGTTGATCGTACCGGTATTGGCTTTGTTACCTTTACTGCATCAGGGCATGTGTTAACAGCTAATCGGCACTTTACTCACATGACAGGCCATCAAACTGAGCAAGAACTGATAGGGCATAGCTTGCTGGAGTGGACACAAGAACCGTGGCATTCTGATTTTAACCAAGCGATGCAAAAGTGCTTACAAGAAGGGGTATTAGGTGAGCAAGAACTGTTATTGCAACGCCCTGATCAAAGTCAATGTTATTTATTAATCAGTGCCAATGTACAAAATGACAATGAAACACCATGTATTGTGTGTATTTGTCGTGATATTACGGAAAGAAAACAAGCTGAGTTATTTTTAAAAGATTATAATCAACGCCTAGCGGATGAAGTGAAAAGCCGAACCGAGGAATTATCCAACCGAGAAGCAGAATTGTTTCATGCCAAAGAGGCCGCAGAACGGGCAAATCATGCTAAAAGTCTATTTTTAGCCAACATGAGCCACGAGTTAAGAACGCCGTTAAATGCAATCTTAGGTTATACGCAAATTTTATTAAAAGATAATACCTTGTCTGATAAGCAGCAAGACAGTATTAAAATCATGCATCGCAGTGCACAGCATTTACTGACATTAATTAATGATATTTTAGATTTATCAAAAATTGAAGCCAATAAATTATCCTTGCTAGCAAATGATCTTAACTTTTTAGAGTTTTTAGATGATATTGCGCATTTATTTGAAATGCGTTCACAGCAAAAAGATATTCGCTTTTTCTTTGAGTTTGATAAAAATTTACCCGCGATTATTAATATCGATGAAAAAAGATTGCGGCAAGTGTTATTAAATTTATTAAGCAATGCCATTAAATTTACTGACAGTGGTTCAGTTACCTTTCAAGTGCATCAAATTAAAGAGATCACACGTTTTTCCATACGTGACACGGGTTGTGGCATTGCAGAAGATAAAGTAGAACAAATTTTCTTACCGTTCCAACAAGTGGATGAAGTCGCACATCATCAAGAAGGTACTGGTTTAGGTTTATCGATTAGTAAACAATTAGTATCGATGTTAGGCGGAGAATTACAAGTTGAAAGTACACCTTATGAAGGGAGTGTGTTTTGGTTTGAGTTAAAACTGCCAGTAGTACACACCTTATTATCTAAACCTATAATATTACCCGATATTATTGGTTATGAAGGCACTGAACAGCGGGTATTAGTTGTTGACGATAAACCCGAAAATCGCTCTGTGATCAGAAACTTACTTGAACCTTTAGGCTTTATCGTAGCAGAAGCAGAAGATGGCGAAGCGGCTTTAAACTGTTTACCTGCCTTTGCGCCACACCTTGTCTTTTTAGACCTTGTGATGCCTAAAATGGATGGTTTCAGTGTTGCGCGTCATATACGCACTTTAGAACGCTATCAAGCGTTACCATTAATTGCCATCTCAGCCAGTGTGTTTCGTTCCGTCAAAATGCAAAGTATGATCGCAGGCTGTAATCAATTTTTAGAAAAACCCATTAACACCCAAGAGGTGTTAGACTGCATTGGTCATTATTTAGCGTTAACATGGCGTTATGGTGCTATTCCAGAACAAGCTTCCATGTTAGAGACAAACCCGGAACCAGAATCCGATATAATACAAGAACAACTTTCACCCATACAGATTAAAGCAGTTCACGATTTATTAATGGAAGGAAATCTCAATGCAGTGGTGGTTATGCTTACTGAATTTGCGCAACAACAACCGGCATTATGCGCGACCATTAAACCATTGCTACAGTGGGCGAGCGACTATGAGCTTAACCGACTTGAGCAATATATCAGTGACCGCTTATCGCCGAGGTAAGCAATGACAACAACACCCACCGCAAAAATTTTTATTGTTGATGATATGCCAGCCAATATTGGCGTATTAAATAACTTTTTAAATAGCAAAGGTTTTACGGTCTTAATTGCACAAGACGGTGAAAGTGCACTCGGTAAAATTGAGCGGGCGCAACCCGACTTAGTTTTATTAGATATTATGATGGAAGGTATGGATGGTTTTGAAACCTGTCGTCGTTTAAAAGCCAATCCAGCAACGGTTGATATTCCAGTTATCTTTACCACGGCCTTGTCCGATACTTTAGATAAAGTACAAGGTTTAGAATTAGGTGCTGTTGACTATATCACCAAGCCTTTTCAACAAGAAGAAGTGTTAGCACGGATTAATGTGCATATTAAGTTGCACTTGTTACAAAAACAATTAGAGTTTAAAAACTCACAGTTAACACGTGCCATGCGCTTAAAAGATGAATTTTTAGCCAATATTAGCCATGAATTGCGCACGCCCTTAAATGCAATGTTAGGAGCTGCTGAAATTTTACATGAGCAAATTTATGGCGATTTAAATGATAAACAGGTTTATCATTTGAAAATGATTGAAGACAGTGGCCAACACTTGTTAGAAATCATTAGTGACTTATTAGATTTAGCACAGCTAGAGGCAGATCGCTTAAATTTAGAACTTTCCTCTGTTATTTTACAAAATTTAGCAGAAGAATTATTAGATGAATTTACGCCATACGCCCAACAAAAAAAGCAGTCTTTGCTATACAGCTTTGAAGCAACTTGCTTTAGCATTTACGGTGACTTTAACCGTATCAAGCAAATTATTTCTAACTTGTTAAATAATGCGATTAAATTTACCCCAGAAGCGGGACGTATTCAGCTTGCTATCTGTGATACAGAACATGATGATTTTTTAAAATTTTCTGTCACAGACAACGGGCCAGGCATTCCTTCTGATCAAGTAGCCAGTTTATTTGAAGCCTTTGTACAACTCGATGGTAGTTTAAGTCGCTTATATGAAGGCACAGGTTTAGGCTTGCCATTGGTGGAAAAACTCACCCGTTTACATGGCGGCTGGGTCAACGTGAAAACGGAAGAAGGAAAAGGCGCTTGCTTTGAAGTGTTTTTACCCATTGAGCATTTAAAATCAGCCGATACTGTGGTAGCAAACGGTAAAAATGAAAGCCAAGTATTGTGAGGATAGGCTTATTTTAAGTTCGATAAGTAAGATATACCCAGTTACTTGAGTGTTCGCTTATCCTCTAATACAGATGGATTTAGCTTTTTGAAAACCTGTAAATGCATTTTATGTAGGCTAAATTAAACGGGTTTAGCCTAAATGCACTTCTAAAATCATCTCTTTTCCCTCATCTATGAAGATAGTTAAGGTGTTAAAAGTCTCGTATTAAAATACAATTAATTTAAGCGTATAAATTATCACTTACACACGCCTGTTTCATGATACGATCTGAATAGACTATTTGTTGTGTTATCCACTGTAGCAGGTGGTTTTGTCTAACGTGTTAAGCCTGCAAGTTCTACCATATATTATGTGATATTAACGGTAATTGCAGACTGCATTTAGCCTTATTCAAGCATTTAATTATTGAATGATCATTAAATGTGATGGTTATCATGCTGTGTAGAGTTGACATGCTTATGACTCATGTGCCCGTACATCAATCTTCGTCACTGCCCTTGCAAGGTAAGCGTATTCTGGTAGTGGAAGACAATCCTATGAACCAATTGCTGATGGTCGCGCTTTTGGAGCAATTAGGTTGTATCGCTTATGTGGCTGCGCACGGTAAAATTGCATTGCAACAACTGGCAAACCACCCCATTGATTTAATCTTAATGGACTGCCATATGCCAGAAATGGATGGTTTTGCCACTACGCGCGAGATTCGAGCGCGTGAGCAGCAACAACGGCAAACGATGTGCCCAATTATTGCACTGACAGCAACCGTCTTAGCACAAGATAAAGATGATTGTTTGACAGCAGGCATGAACGATTTTTTAGCTAAACCTGTTCATGTACAAGCCCTGCAAACGATATTAACGCGTTGGTTAATATCTGACTGCGTTCATAAATTAACAGCACCAGATTCAACAGCAGCGACCGTTTTAGAAAATGATGATGCTGAAGTCTGTTTAGATGAAGCGTATTTGGCTAAGTTACGCGGCGATATGGGGGGGCGCGGTATCACATGGCTGATTGAGTTATTTTTAGGCGAGTTACCGCGTTATGTCGCAGAAATAGAACAGGCCATAGCACGCCAAGATGCCGATGCGTTATATCAAACAGCGCACCGGCTTAAAGGAAGTGCTGCCAATGTCGGTGCTAGACGCTTGATCAATATCTGTTTAGAGTTGGAAGCTTTAAGTCATCAACCACCCATCACACCTGCGGCAACGTTGATAGCGGTACACTTAATACAGGAACGTAAAAGACTCAAAAATGCGCTGGAGAAACTAAAAGATGTTTAACGACGAAGAGCAAAAGCCTTTAGTTTTGGTCGTGGATGATGATGTGTTCATGCGCGGAATGCTGCAAAACTTGCTTGAAGAGCAAGGTTATCAAGTCATTCAAGCGGAAGATGGCTTAAAAGCCTTGGAAGTATTTCGTCGGGAATTACCAGAACTGGTGCTATTAGATGCAGCAATGCCGGTCATGGATGGTTTTACGGCTTGCTCAGAATTAAGAAAATTAGATATTGGTGCTGATGTACCGGTAATCATGATCACGGCTTTAGATGACGAAGAATCGGTTGATAGAGCCTTTAGTGCCGGTGCCGTTGAATATATTACTAAGCCCGTACATTGGACGGTGCTACGGCATCGTGTACAAATCATTGTACAAGCAAGGCGTGCTCAAGCCGCATTGCATAAAAGTGAAGCACGTTTTCGCGGTATTTTTGAACAAGCGGCAATGGGGATTAGCTTGATCGACATGAACGGTTTGTGTTTTGAAGCCAACCCTGGTTTAGAACACATGCTGGGACGTAGTGTTGAGGAGTTAACCGGCAAAGTTTTCAATAAATTATTTTATCCTTTTGATACAGCGGTAGAAAAAGAGTTTCACCAGCAATTACTCAGCGGACACATTTCGCATTATCAAATGGAGAAATACTTTTTCCGCAAAGATATGCCAATGTCATGGGCGCGTATCACGACTTCCTTAGTGAAAGATGCAGATGAGCAGCCGCAATTTTACGTGCAAATGGTGGAAGACATTACTGAACGCAAACGGGCGCAAGCAAAACAACGCTTGGCGGCGAAAGTATTTGAAACCACTTCAGATGGCGTGATGATTACCAATGCAGAAGGCCATATCGTTGATGTTAACCAAGCCTTCTTATTAATGACGGGTTACAGTTACGAAGAAGTGCTGGATCAAAATCCACGCTTTTTACAATCCGGTCATCATGACAAAGCGTTCTTTGATGCGATGTGGGCGCAAGCACGCGAAACTGGGCGTTGGCGGGGACAAATTTGGAATAAAAACAAATCAGGCGAAGCCTTTTCTGTTTGGATGTCGATGAATGCAGTACGTGGTGAGCATAACGAAGTCACGCATTATGTCGCTGTGTATTCTGACATCAGTGCCTTAAAAGAAGATGATGAACGGATGCGTTTACTGTCGCATTACGATTCACTGACGGAATTGCCTAACCGTTTATTATTCCACGAGTTATTGACTCGCGCTTGTCGTCAAGAAGATCGCGTTGCCTTGTTGTATATCGACTTAGATAACTTCAAACGGGTCAATGAATTACTGAGCTACGACATCGGTGATGAATGCTTGAAAGAAGTTGCGCGTCGTCTGCGGCAATGTATCCGAGAAGGTGATCAGGTAGCACGCTTAGAAGGCGATGAATTTGGCATTATCATGTCTTCCATACACCAAGATTACGATGCACGTATGGTCGCGGATAAGGTTTTTGCGCAAATGCATAAGCCATTTATGATTGATGGCCGCAGCGTTAGCATCGATTGCAGTATCGGCATTAGCTTTTTCCCAATCGACGGTTTGGAAAAAGGCGATCCCGATAGCGTAGAGGTGTTAATTCAACATGCTGATATGGCAATGTATTTAGCAAAAGAAAACGGTAAAAACAGTTACCATGTTTTTTCTGATTTAGCTTTAGAATAAGTGCTGCTTTCATTGAACAGATTGTAGATACCTTTGCTCAAGGGTAAAGGTATCTACACACGTTATTTCTCGTTCCCATCGTCCCGATCACTACCATTAAGTCAAGATTGTTGTAGGGTTTGCGCCGCGTCCTTTTGCGGTGCGAACGCGGAGAAGTCTGCATGATGTTAGAACTTCTCCGCGTGCGCAAAATGCCGAGAAAGTGCATTGCGACACGCAAACTCAGTGGCGGCATTTCGCACACCCTACAAGCATGCATGCCTTAACTTAATGGCCGTGTTCGTCCCGATGGGAACGAGAAAACATTGTTCAGCTTAACAAGCCAACACCGAAGGTGCAGCTTAATTCAATAAACCTAAGCGTTTTGCCAATTCTAAGGTTAAATCTGCTTGGTTTAAGCTATAAAAGTGAATACCCGGTGCCCCACCTTTGAGTAAGCGATCACATAAGTCGCTAATCACTTCTAAACCGTAAGCACGTAATGCTTCACGGTCATCTTCTAAATCACGTAATTTCCAGCGCAACCAACGTGGCAATTCTGCGCCGCAAGTATCAGAGAAGCGGGCTAATTGCGAAAAATTGTTGATCGGCATAATACCAGGGATGATGGGGATGGTGATATTGCGTTTGCTGCACTCATCGACAAAACGGAAATAAGCATCCGCATTGTAAAAATACTGTGTAATCGCACTGTTTGCACCGGCTTCTACTTTACGCTGAAACGCATCTAAATCCGCTTTTGCACTGCGTGCTTCTGGGTGATATTCAGGATACGCCGCCACTTCAATATGAAAGTGATCGCCCGTGGTTTCTCGAATAAAACCAACTAATTCATTGGCATAATTAAAATCACCGACACGGCCTGCCATGCCAGATGGACGGTCGCCGCGTAAGGCAACGATGCGGTGAATTTGGTTGGCTTGATAGCGTTCTAATAAGGCTTGAATTGCTCTGCGGGTGCTGCCGATGCAAGACAAATGCGGCGCAGCATCGATGCCACAGTTTTGCTGAATATCCACCACCGTGTCATAAGTTTTTTCTTGGGTGGAGCCGCCTGCGCCAAAAGTGACAGAATAATAAGCCGGATTTAAGGCTTTCAGTTGTTCGCGCACGGTTTTTAACTTGGCTTCACCTTCTTCGGTGCGCGGTGGGAAAAATTCACAACTAATTACAGGTTTTACTAAAGTCATAAGCTATTTTACTTCGCTATTGTAAGCGGTTTGTCAGTAGAAAGGATGACACTGGCAGCCAGTGCAATGTGTAACGGTGTTGACGAGTGCCGATACACGCGCAACTGACACAGCGGTCAGTCAGTAGTCTCCAAAGTACGCCACACGCATTGCCCGCCACTGGCTTTGTCGATGCGGGCTAATACCGCTTCATGGGCGGCTAGCTCATCGGCATCAGCCGTAATAATGGGTAATGACGGACGGTCTGCGGCCACACGCCGGATAACCGAGACTTGCTGTTGACTGTTCGCCTGCTGCTCGTTGCCGAGTAAGCTCACCTGACCGCCGGTCATGGTGAGATAGACATCGGCTAAAATTTCAGAGTCTAACAGCGCGCCGTGTAGGGTACGTTGGGAATTGTCGATGTTGTAGCGTTTACACAAGGCATCCAAATTATTTTTTTGGCCGGGGTGACGTTGCCGCGCCATTACCAAAGTATCGGTAATGGTGCAATAGCTTTCCACCGCTTGCCAGCCTTGTTGCAGCAGGTTTAATTCGTGATTAATAAAGCCTAAATCGAAGGGGGCATTGTGAATGATCAACTCTGCGCCGTCGATAAAGGCCATAAATTCTTGTACCACGTCAACAAAACGCGGTTTATCTTGTAAAAATTCGTCAGAAATGCCATGCACTGCGAAGGCTTCGGGATCAACTTCCCGATCAGGCTGTAAGTATTGGTGGTAATGCCGTTGCGTTAAACGACGGTTTACAATTTCCACACAGCCGATTTCGATTAATTTATGCCCTTGTGCTGGGTCTAAGCCGGTGGTTTCTGTGTCTAATACCACTTGCCGCATGGGGGTTTGTCCTTTCTGGGTTGGATCAAGCTTTATTGTAGGTCGGATAAGGCGATAGCCGTCATCCGACATCGGGCGATAGTTCAGGGTTTTGAGTAGCCCTCACCCAAACCCTCTCCCTCAGGGAGAGGGCTTTAAGAGGAAGGTAAAATTGTTGTTTTAAAAATCTTCGTCTTTTGCCGTTAAAGTCCTCTCCCTCTGGGAGAGGGTTTAGGTGAGGGCTATTTAAAACCAGAACAAAGACAAAGGCTACGACCGCAGCTCATCCATCGCCTTATTCGCCAACTGATCCGCAATTTCATTCTCTCGATGCCCGCTATGTCCACGCACCCAACACCATTCAACCTCATGTTGCTGTGTTGCGGCATGTAAACGCTTCCATAAATCGGCGTTTAACACAGGGTCTTTGCTATTGCGCATCCAGCCTTTTTTAATCCAATTATGAATCCATTGCGTAATGCCTTGGCGCACATATTGGGAGTCAGTGGTTAAGCGCACTTTGCATGGACGGCTTAAACTTTCCAAAGCCATGATGGCGGCGGTTAACTCCATACGATTATTGGTCGTATGTTCTTCACCACCATGCAATTTTTTTTCAACCGTGCCATAACGCAACAACACGCCCCAACCACCCACACCGGGGTTGCCACGACAACCGCCGTCGGTAAAGGCTTCTACCACTTTACTCATAACTGTTTTTCTTCTCGATTCATACCCACCACCCCAGAAGTGACTAAGGCAGGGCGATGTTTCCAACGTGGGCGAATGGGGGTGAGTGACATCACGCGCTTGCGTGCCACTAACACATAAACTGCCCCCATTTGGTTTAACCAGCGTTCGCCTAAATAATTTAACAAGCGACTGGATTGCGTGCAGTGTTGTCGCTGCAAAGGTAAAGTAAAAAAGCAAGTTTGCTGCTCAATTAACTCTAAACCTAATAACGCCAACCAATCCTTAATGCGTAAAATCGGTAGGAAACGCCCGCACCACGGTGCAGACTCACGACGAGACCAAATCCAACGCCACACGCCCCATGAACTCAACGGATTAAACCCCAGAATGACCACATGGCCTTCTGGTGTTAACACCCGTTGCACTTCGCGTAACACTTCATGGGGATAGTCTTCAAATTCTAAAATATGCGGCAACACCACTACATCAACGCTATCAGTGGCAAATGGCAAGGCATCTGCTGTGGCTTGCAAACAGTCATATTGCGTTTTTGCCACTTCGGGATAACGACTTAATACACAACGGTGACTAATGCGGCTACTGTCTAATAAACGGCCTTGCCCCATGCCACCAACTTGCACCAAATGAAAACCAAATAAATGTGGCAAAATCTCAGTCAACACCTGCATTTCAGTCGATAGCAAGCGCTCTCCTAACGGAGTGTCAAACCAATGGTTTAGTTGTGCTGCGCGTGTGCCCACGGAAATTAGGCCAAGGGCTTAAAATGGCAGCTTAAAGCCACCTGGTAAATCCATACCGCCTGCCATGCCAGATAATTTTTCTTGGCTGACTTTTTCCACTTTACGCACTGCGTCATTCACGGCGGCGGCGATTAAGTCTTCTAACATTTCTTTGTCATCGCTTAACAAACTAGGGTCAATAGACACCCGTTTCACATCGTGGCGACCTGTCATCACTACACTCACCATGCCACCGCCTGCTTCGCCCGCGATCTCCATATTGGCTAATTCTTCTTGCGCTTTTTGCAAGTTTTCTTGCATTTTTTGTGCTTGTTTCATTAAACCTGAAATTCCACCTTTCATGGCGTATTATCCTCTTAAAAATCAATAAAAATATCGTTTTTGTTAGCAATAAATACCATTTTTATCACTGGTATTTAATTGTATCTCATGTGCTAGTTTTACACGGTTTAAACACGGCATTTGCTTAATGCGCGAGCTTTTCAGTTAATGAAGCAAACTCTTGTTTCATTTGAGTATTATCAAATACTAGCAATTCGGGTACTTCAATATTGAGCAACAAATTAAAAGTATCTTGACTGGTGCGCAGCAAGTTCACCAGTTCACCGCTTAAGGTGACAGTTTCAAAGGTATTTTGCGCAATGGCTAAATCACCTTGTGTTTTTTGTCGCGCATACGCCATTTTAACACGTTGTTCTTGTAAATGTTGACGGTACAAACGCGCAGTTTTTAAAGTCAAGGCTTGTGCCGCGAGATTAGCCTCTAAGTGTTGTCGCCGCTTGGCATCTGTGGTTTCTGTGAGCAAGCGTTGCGTGTTATTGCCCACGGTTTGCACCTCACTGACAATGGTCTCGATTTGCGGCAAATACTTTTGCTCTACTTGTTGAATAAACTGACTTTGCATGTGCAATAAGATTTTCAGCAACACCGTGTACATGCCGTAATAGCGGCGGCTAATGTCTACGTCTTCGCCGCTTTCTTCAGTTAAGATCATCAATTGCTCACTAATTTGCCGCACATTAGCATAGACAATGCTGCTGTGAATGATGTCATCACCGACCACGCTGGCCATTAATACATCAAGTTGTGCTTGGTTTAAATGCACACCGATTTTTTCCAAACTCTGCACAAACAGCGTTTTCAAGTTATCCATTTGCTGCTGATGTTGGGCAATTTCTAGTTCTACTTGGCGAATTTTTTCATCATAACCTTGGGCTGTGGTTTGCCATGTAGATTGCTGCGGTGCGCTGATTTTGGCTTGGCGATATTCGGCAATTTTATTGCGTAACTGCTGAATTTGCTGTTCTTTGTCCGCGAGTTGTTGACGAATTTGCGCCGTTTCAGAAATGCCTAAAATGCCCACTGCTTCATCTAGCAAACTGTTGATCGAGTCTTGGGCATCGCTTTGGTCACGACCAAACCATGACGATTCTGGCAAACTTTGTTGCTCGGCTTCTAATTCGCCAATCTCTGTCAGTTTAGGGGTGATTTTTTGCCATACAACGGCAAAGTCATTACTTTCGCCTTGACTGAAGGTGTTAGACACCACTTCACGCGATTTATCCCACCACTGACCGGCGGTGTCTTTAGATTGTTGCCACCAAGTGTTGTCACCCTCTGCTGTACTATCGGTTTCAGTTTCAGCAACAGGCGGTTTCCATGCTTCGCTAAGCTTGCTATTGTCTGTGGCAGTTTCATCGGTGTTGGCAGATTCGCTGCCAGTCGTTTCTGACCACCATTGTTTAGAGCGTTGCCACCAGTCAGCATTTTCATCGTCTGCTGCCAGCACATGGCTGGATAAAAACAAACTGTAGCAACTTGCGCACAGCCAAGCAGTTAAGCGCATTTTCATAATACTGTGTTACCCCGATATGGTTTCTCGCACCTAATCTTTAAATGATAATGTAGGGTGGGTGAAACGCCGCCGAGAAGCTAGATTTGCTCCCGATTTTATTGGCGTTTTGCCCACCATCCGTGGTTTGGTGGGCAAAATCCCACATCTACGGCAATTAATTATCACACTGCATACCCTGTGGGATTTCGCACACCCTACACCTCATGTGTAAGGACACTGCCATTAAGTTAAGCGATGCTAACGTGTAGGATGGGTAGAGCGAAGCGAAACCCATCATGTTACAAAATGACATGGTGGGCGCGCCTCTACCCATCTTACACGCTGTTCAGACTTCTCCGCGTTCGCACCGCAAAAAGACGCGGCGCAAACCCTACAACGACAATGCCTGCTTAACTTAATGGCAGTGATGTGTAAGGCGCGTTAGATAAACTGTGTTAATAGTTTCTTAAATCAAATTTTAAAGCAGGTATAGCCATAAACTTATCGTGCTTTTAGCCATCATGCAGCTTAGTAATGAGGTTCTAGCGTATGCAACAAGAAGTGAAGCTGAAATTAGTCAATGTCACAGCGGCGGTTATTTTAGTCAGTCTCTGCGTGTACATTATGGCAATCGGCTCAGATTTTTTTATCCCTTTAATTACGGCTATCGTCATTTGGTATTTATTATTATTACTCACCCGCTTTTATGAACAACTGCCAATTGCAAATCAGCGCATACCACATACGATTAGCATTATTTTAGCCTTAGCTTCTTTATTTATTGTCACCATTATTTTATTGCAATTGATGAGCAGCAAAATTAATGCAGTTGTTGAAGCAGCACCGGTTTATCAAGCCAATTTAGAGCGTTTAATGGCAAAAGTGTTAAATATCTTAGATATTGAAGAACCGCCTAATTTTGCACAAGTTTTTGCGAATCAAAAATTCAGTGATTTAATTGCCAGCCTTGCTCGTAGCCTTGCCAATATGGCAGGCAATACCAGTTTGATTATGTTGT
>QKBZ01000341.1 GCA_003245895.1 Beggiatoa sp. | reverse complement strand
GGTTTTTTAGAAATCTAAAAACGGAACGTCTTAACCATCTACATTTCCTTAATCAGACCGCTGTCCATGATTGTGTTCAACGCTATATCTGGTTTTACAACTACCGCAGATTACACTCTGCTATTGACTACATGACTCCACATCTACAGTTTAGGCGCAGGCACGGCAGACACACGGCGCGTCGCTACTATACAACAGGTGCAGGATTGGGCATTGGTACAGCAGTTGGCGGACAGCGATGCGCGTTTGGTGGTGACGGGTGAGTCAGCAGGTTGGCAACTCAACACGTTTTCTCACTATAAAAACTAAAACACTCGCACAACACGAAAGCCAAAAGTATGGTAGGCATCATCTACATTATGTCGAATGCGAAGAGCTGAACGAAGAATATTCGGGCTACTATTCCATGCTCCTCCTCTCAGCACTCTAACCCCATCGTTATTACTTTCACAATAATTTTCTGTACCATTATAATGTTCAACATAGAATGAACATGTCCATTCCCACACATTGCCATGTACATCATATAATCCATACTTATTTGCTGAAAATGAGCCAACAGGGGCAGTTTGTTTATTGTCCCATTGACTACCGCAACCATTGCAGGCAGCATTATTTTGACCAATTTCATTTCCCCACCAATACGCGGTACTTTCCCCTCCTCTTGCTGCATACTCCCATTCTGCTTCTGTCGGTAAACGGTAAATTTGCCCTGTCTGTTTGCTTAGCCACTCAGTATAAGCAACTGCATCTAACCAGCTTATATCAATCACAGGTTGATTACCTCGCCCCCAACCTCGATCATCAGGTTTGTCATGCGCTGTTGCGTCGGCAAACAGATCATACTCAGCAAATGTCACTTCATAAATACTCATCGCAAACTTGCAAACTTCTTTATTTGAATTCCATTTCTATGAGCTTCATTACCTTGATGACCATATTCATTATTTGAGCTTCCTATCATAAAATTATGTTTTGCTGGAACCCATACCATTTTAGGACAATAAGGGCAATCACGGAAACTGTAGCTTACAGAAGAGTTTGTTTTTTGAAGTCGTTCATGTAATTCATTCAATTCAATATTTAAAGCTTTTTTTGATTCTATAAATGTTTCAGTAATAAGCTTTTCATTCGGTATTTCTTTTTCTAAAGTTTTTAGTGTATTTATCTTATTTGAGTCATCTACATCTGTTACGTTTTTTATATTTAATTGTTTTCCTTGAATTAATATAAAAAACTGTTTCAGTATTAAAGTCTGCTCATTCCATTGTACTGTCACAAACATTCGTTGTTCAGCTTGTTTTCCAAAACTAGCCTTGGCTAAAGTTGGTTCTATTTGAATAATTCCTTTCTGTATTTTTGCTGTGCCTGCCAACAATTTTGTGACTTCAGTATCCCAAGAAATTTCAACTGTTAACAACTCTTTATCAGGATCGTAATCTGTCATTGCTACTTTGCCAGCTTGATACATGGGATCAGCCTTTTCAGCAGCAATATTAATTTTTTCCTCTAAAGTACGAATGGCTTCTTTTTGTCTTTCTTTAAATAGAGCTGTCTTTTCAAAAGTACCTCTCTTCATTTCATGAATGAGTTTCAATTCAACAGCGACTTGTTTCCAACCATCATTGGTAATGTCTGAATTAACTACGCCTTCAATTATATTTTCATAATCTTTAATTAGCTCATTTTCATTTGTAGATTGATTTGATGATGGTGGGCTATTACTAATCTGCATTGCATGTACTATACAGATTAAACATATTAACCCAAAACAACATTTAAGAACTAACTTAGTGAAATACCATAAATTAGCACATTTACTGATGGAATTAAGCATATTTACTCTTTGTATCCTAGTAACATAATTATCTCACGCCAAAATCCATCCTTTCATTCTCCAAGGAGAAATTTTACTCTACATTCCTACAGTTTTGATTCTGACAAGAAATGTTGCTGTTTATAACGGTTTCTGTTGATCGCACAAATATCTCTTGTAGGATATTTTATAACTCATTGATTTTACGTGGTTACTGACGTTAGATAGGGTTGTCACACTGCAATCCTAAGCTATTGATTATAAATAGATCAACAGAAAACGTTATAAACAGAAATGTTGTAGAAGGGGGGAGCTTATAGTAAATGACGGCTTATGTCTTACCCGTTCAACCAACCCAAAACATCAAATCACCTTAGAAAACCGCTGCTGCGTCGCCTGCGCCAAATACGCATCAAACGTCATACAAATATTACGCACCAACAAACGACCCGCTGGCAAAATCGTGATTTTCTCCGCATCAAAGCTAATCAAACCATCCGACTGCAAACGCGCCAACTCCACCCACTCACGGGCAAAATACTGCTGAAAATCAATATTAAACTGCTGCTCAATCTTGGCAATCGTCAACTCAAAATGGCAAATCAACTGCGTGATCACCTCACGGCGCAAACAATCATCCGCCGTCAACGCCACACCGCGAAACACCGCCAACTGACCCGCATCAATCGCCGCATAATACTCATCTAAGGTTTTCAAATTCTGACTATAAGTATCACCCACCTTACCAATCGACGTGATACCAAAACCTAACAAATCGCAATCCGCATGCGTGGCATAACCTTGGAAATTGCGATACAAAGTCCCGTTACGCTGCGCAATCGCCAACTCATCATCAGGCCGCGCAAAGTGATCCATGCCGATATACACATAACCAGCACTCTCCAAGGTCTCACTGGTCTGCTGTAAAATCGCCAACTTCTCCGCAGGTGATGGCAACGCCGCCTCTTCAATCCGACGCTGTGGCTTAAACAAAGTCGGCAAATGGGCATAATTAAACACCGACAAACGATCCGGCTGCATGGTTAACACACGCTCTAAAGTGCGCTGAAAACTGGCCTCAGTCTGATGCGGCAAACCATAAATCAAATCAATACTGACCGATTTAAAACCACACGCTCGCGCCGCCTCCAACACCGCAAACGTCTCCTGCTCAGTCTGAATCCGGTTCACCGCTTGCTGTACAGAGGCTTCAAAATCCTGCACGCCTAAACTCAAACGGTTAAAACCTAACTCACGCAACACCTGAATTGTTTCTGCACTGGCCTCACGCGGATCAATCTCGATGGAATACTCGCCACTGTCATCGCTTAACAGTTGGAAATGCTCAGCCGTCATCGCCATCAACTGGCGCATTTCATCATGACTGATAAAGGTCGGCGTACCGCCACCCCAATGCAATTGCGTGACCGGACGCGAGCGATCAAACAAGGCACCTTGCATCGCTAATTCTTTGCCTAAGTGTTGCAAATACGGCGCGGCCTTGCTGCGATCCTTAGTCGCTACCTTATTGCAGGCGCAATAAAAACACACCGTGTCACAAAAAGGGATATGAAAATACAAGGATAAAGGCCGACCGCTGGCATTGGTGGCTAAAGCGTGTTCGCGGTAAGTATCGGCGGTAAAGCCTTCGTGAAACTGTACCGCTGTGGGGTAAGAGGTGTAACGAGGGCCTGCTTTGTCGTAGCGGCGGATTAAATCGAGATCGAAAATCAGGTTTTGCTGCATGGTTGTTGTGTTTGGTCTTAATCTTTAAGGCTGTGGAAATCTTTGGGGGGTATTTGTAGGGCGGATAAGGCGCAAGCCGTCATCCGCCGTTGTTTTCTGTCTGTCGTTTGGATTTTTTCTCGTTCCCACCATGTTGGTGGGAATGCATGCCGCGTCGCTCCAGCGGCGCGAGTAGTCGCGATTATAAGCGGACTCACATTGCTATTCGTGCCGCTGGAGCGACACAGTATGCATTCCCATCGGGACGATGGGAACGAGAAGCAACACATCATGTCGGATGGCGGCTTGCGCCTTATCCGACCTACAAGCAGACAAAAAAATACCCTGCTACCAGTTATAGTAGCAGGGTCTATCCGTTCGCAACAACACAGGTTAAAACGACAACCTATGTCAGCACGACATCAGCTTACAACGGTAACGGCATTTCTTGACCGTTCACTAACAGCTTGCCGCCTTCCATAGTTGCTTTTAAGGTAAATTGCTCGCCGTCTTTTACTAAGAATTTACCTTCAGTTAAACCTTGGATTTGCTGATCAATCATTGCGCTTAAAGTGTCTGCGTCAACTTCTGCATCTTCTGGCATTTCAGAACGTGCTTGCATGGCAAATACTTCTTTTAATAAGCTTTCGTCAATTTTCACATCAGCACTGGCTTTTAACGCCATGATCACAGCACCAATGTCTTGAATATTGATCGGTTTAGAACCGTCAAGGCTTACGCTCGCCATTGCGTCTAATTTGCCGTATTGCGTGCTTAACGCTAATTTATTCGCTGCGATCTCAGGAGAGGCTTGTAATAAGTTTGGTAACTCTTGCATTAAGCTACCGATTAACGCCATACCGATCATGTCTTCAGACATCATGCCGCTTTGATGCTGTTTTTGTAACATGCGTAATTGCTTCTGAATGCGAGACACAGAACCGGCATTTAAGTTATTTAATGACCAGCTATCTTGGTAGCTGACATCAATTTTATCTTCGTCTACACCTTCTAATAACAGTTTCGCAATGTTGCTGCTTACGGTGTAGCTCATTAACGAGTCTTTCACGTCACCGCCAGCGACTAATTCAAAACCATCTAACAACAAATTAATGCCTTCTTCTTTGTCGTTAAATGTAATCTTCGCCATTTTGATGGTGCCGCTGCTTAAATCAACAGTTGCATCACCTTCTAAGGCTTTGGCTTCAGTCATGCTGTCAATGGCGACATCACTGACTAATAAACTGCCGTCACTGTCTGCAACGGTGAATTTAGGCAGTGCGAGCATGAATTTAACTGGCATCATGTCAGCATCTAATTTACCGCTTACGGTAGATTCTGCTAACTCGATTTTAACGCCGTCATCGCCTTCTTCTTGGAAATCTAACGCAGCAACAATCATGTTAAACGCTGGCTCTGCGAAGTTTTCGCCGTAAGCCATGTCGCCGGTTAAACCTTTCCAAGACAGCTTAACTTCGCCGCTGTCATCTTCGGCAGGTAACACACGTTCCCAAGTTGGCACGCTGAATTCACTTTTACCGGTGCCGTCTTCGGCAATGGTAGTGGCAACGGTTAACACAGGCACACCATTTAAACCTTCTTCGACTTCTTCATCGACAATCGGTTTAATTTCTGTGGTAATGGTCAGCGGTTTGCCTTGGCTTTTAATCTGCGCTTGGATGTCAGTTTTCAGCTTGTTTAATAAAGCCAATGGATCAGCACCGACTTGCTCTTCAGCTAACGCACCGTCTTTAACGGTATGCTGTACAGTAAAGCCTTTAAACTCATCGCTTTCGCTGGCTTCCACTTCTGTCTCGCCCATCTCCTCAGTGGCGACGACTTCTTCTTCCGCTTCTTCAACGGCATAGATGGGTAAAGGTAATGCTAATTGAATCCCCATTAACCCTGCTAAGGTGGTGTATAAAACTTTATTCATCGCTAGAAAATTCCTTAGTTTAATTAAACAAACCGGTTTAACAGGCCATCAAAGTTTATGCCGGTTTTAGCTTGATGATGTAATCAACAACTGCTGATTTTTTTAAATGAAAGGCTTAATCGTTTTGCAAACTTACCCATGAATCTTTTTTAAAAAGCTACGCAATCCAGTTTGGTTGAATGACCGTTAGTCCAGTTTAAGCATTTATTTGCAATGATATTGCAAGCTGCAAGTAGTCACTGTTAACACACTTGGTTATAGTGTCTTAAATCAACTTAAGGTCGTATTAAGCCTTGTTAGCGTAAACGCTGCCACCCTTGCTTAGATTGGCTTTTTTGTGTCCCTACAGTTGCCTTTCTGCGCGGTTTAAAGCAGCGATGTGGCATGCTTAAGACAGGTTTATGCTAAAAACACGGTTTTATAGTGGAGACTTTACGCGCTAACACAAGGTGCTGAGCATTTTTTCATGCAACTTGCGCTATATTCTGTGCAGATTAGGCTTAAAAACGCATTTTTTTCTTTGACTTAAAATTTTGGAGTTGTCTGATGACGCGCTTCGGTTTCTTTTGGGCGTGCTTATGTTTGCATTGCACGCT
>QKBZ01000267.1 GCA_003245895.1 Beggiatoa sp. | reverse complement strand
CCGTGGCGAGGGGGCTAACCTCACCAATATCGGCGTGGTGTATCAAAATTTAGGCGAGTATCAGCGCGCCCTAGAATACCACGAGAAGGCTTTAGTTATTGACCGCGAGATCGGCGACCGCCGTGGTGTTGGAAATAACCTCTCTAATATCGGCAATGTCTATAGTAATTTAGGCGAGTATCAGCGCGCCCTAGAGTACTACGAGAAGGCTTTAGAGATTAAACGCGAGATTGGCGACCGCCGTGGCGAGGGAGCTGACCTCACCAATATCGGCGTGGTTTACAGAAATTTAGGCGAGTATCAGCGCGCCCTAGAGTACTACGAGAAGGCTTTAGAGATTAAACGCGAGATCGGCGACCGCCAAGGAGAAGGAAAAGACTTAAACAATCTTGGTGTTGTTTATAAAAACTTAAAACAATACGAGCAAGCAATTGACCATTATCAACAAGCATTAGTCGTCTTTACCGAAACAGGTGAACCGGAAAATCTCTGGCTTATTTGGAAAAACCTCAGCAGACTCACCGCTCAGCAAAACAACCCTACTGCCGCCATCTTCTACGGCAAACAAGCCGTAAACACCATCCAAACCTTACGCCGTCACGTCAGCCAACTCGAAGATAAAAATTTACACAGCAGCTTTCTAAAAAACAAAACTTCTGTTTACCAAAACCTTGCTGATCTTCTCATCCAACAAGGCCGCCTATTTGAAGCACAACAAGTGTTAGCCATGTTAAAAGAGGAGGAATACTTTGATTTTATTCGGCGCACACGCGATTTTGGCGATTTAGACGAAAAAGCAGCCTACACTGCTAACGAACAACCTTGGCACACCCGTTATCAAGAAATTCGACATCAAATTATTACCATTGAACAAGATTTTTACCAACTTCGTCATAAAATTATACTCAGTGACAGTGAACAAGCAAAACTCGACACCTTACGCAGCGACTTAGAAGTCGCTAGACAGGCTTTATTACACACCTTAAAGCAACTTGAAATAGAATTAAAAAACCAAGGTACAACAGCAGATCAAATCGCTTTAGGTGAAAAACTGTTTAACCAACTTGAAACACTAAAAGAAACCTTGCGTGAACTGGGTGAAGGCACAGTCTTAATTCACTACTTAATCACTGACACACAACTACACATCATCTTAACCACTGCTGACACTGTTTTAAGCCGTAGCATCGAACTGACACAAAGCGACCTTAACAGTGCGGTATTTGGCTTCCGCGAACAACTCCGCCACGTCAGTGGTACAGCACGCGGTTGGGGTTCGTTAACAAATGAAAGTGATGACAGTAGCAATACAGAAAACCCAGAACAACTCACCCAGCAAGCACAACAACTCTACCAATGGTTAATCAAACCTATCCAAGCTGACTTACAACAAGCCAATGCCAAAACCCTAATGATTTACCTCGATAAAGCCTTGCGTTACCTACCTTTTGCAGCTTTACACGACGGTGAGGATTGGCTTGTACAAAACTACGCCCTTGTCACCTACACTGCCGCCGCCGCACAACAACTGAAAAGCAAACCGCGTACAGAATGGCAAGTGGCAGCACTCGGCACCAGCGAAGCTCGCTTAGATTTTAACCCTTTGCCTGCTGTTACCAATGAACTCAATAACATCGTATTAGAAAACGCAGAAGACAAAGCTGGCGTTTTGCAAGGTAATATCTACCTTAATGATGATTTCAACCGCAACGCCCTACAACGCGCCCTAGAACGCGACACCCCAGTCGTTCACATTGCCAGCCACTTCGTATTCAAACCCGGCACAGATCAAGACTCCTTTCTACTCCTCGGCGACGGTGACAAAATGACCCTTGCCAACTTCAACCAAGCCAGCCTCCCCTTTGGCAATATCGACTTATTCACCTTATCCGCCTGTAACACCGCAATGGGCGACGTAGGCAATGGCACAGAAGTCGAAGGCTTAGCCACCTTAGTGCAAAACCGTGGCGCGAAAAGCGTATTAGCCACACTTTGGGCAGTTAACGACAACAGCACTGGCGACTTCATGCAACACCTATATCAACAACGGGTACAAGGCGCACTCAACAAAGCCCTTGCCTTACAACGTACCCAACAAGCCTTCATCAACGCAGGCCAAGCAGACTCCCCTTACCCTGAAAAATACGCCCACCCCTTCTACTGGGCACCATTCATCTTGATGGGCAACTGGTTATAAAGGAAAGCCAACATGGATACACAACTGATTTACCTCACACTGGCCTACTTAATGGGCTATCGCTTACTGGTCGTATTAGTCGGCGGTCTATGTATTTTCCTCGGCTACCGCTTATTCAACAAAGCCGTGCCTGATGTCAACACTGCACAAGGCGCAGAACTCTCCGCCAGCTTTGGCGACCGTGGCAGCTTAACCATGAAAAATGCTGCACCGGGCAGCTTATTCGCCTTATTCGGTGCCGCCATCATCATCATGGTATTAGCAGGCAGCCCGCCAGAAATCAGCTTTAAAACAGAAAACATGGCCTTAGAAACGCGCCAAGCTGAGACAAATCAGGTTGTTGTCAGCAAATCTGCTGAAACAGACAAACCTGCAACGCGTGGTGCTGCCCCTACTGCTCCCACAAAAACGGAAGTCACTTTACGCGGCAATGAAAATGAAGGCTTACCCGACACCGCAGAAGAAGCGATTAAACAAGCAGGACAACTCTTTAGCAGAATGCAAGCCTTGGTCAAACATGCGATTGAACTAGCCCCCAGTGATAAGCCATTAACAAAAGCCACTTACCTACAAATGCAAGCAGAATTGATGTTTATGGATGGGGAATACAGCGACGCATTAACACAACAGCAAAAAGTGTTACAACTCGTACCGACAAATGCCAAGGCACAAAAAGAATTAGCCTGTTATGAAGCGATAACTGCGCACTAAGCCAACATTGAAAACACCGTTTATCCAATAACCAACCCTGTTACTAGGACAAATAACTTGCCCTTATGACAAAATCCCACATATTGAACAAAAGGCAAGATAATGCCTAAACCATTATTATTGCATGGTTTTTATCTGGGTATGTTCAAGAGGGTTTTGTATATGGAACTGAATGAAAAACGGCTTAAAAAGCGTTTAAATTTGTTAGTGAAGCGGGCGGCTGAACACAATGTACCTTTATCACAAATTCCTGCGTATTTAGAATCGAGTATGAAACGCAATGGCGTTTCAGCAGATCGCCGCCATTTTGTATTGCAAATCGCTCAAGAATGTATTCATCAAATGGATTATCGGTTATTAGCTTAAATACCGTTTTTCAAAATTGTCTGCCATGCCTCACAGTGAGGCATGGCAAAGTGTTCAAGGTAAAAAGCCCTCCGCATTCGCACCGCTCTCCCACTTTGAGATCACCTCACGCGATACCCATATTGCTATCACAAAGCAATACACATCGATATAACGGGCAAATTACAGCGTTCTGTCCGAATCCCACAAAAATAAGCAGAGAAAAAAAGGTAGATATAGTATCCTTAGCGGTCGTTCCAACCGACTCTCTGCCTGATCATTCGCCTCATTCCTGTTTGAATGTGTTATAACCGGACAGCCCCTACTTATGGACAAAGCTGACTCTAAGCCTTTAGAAAATACAACATTTTACGAAGAACTCTGCGCCCATTATCGCTGCGATACTGGGTATGATGAAATGTGTATCGATGGCGATACCATTCGCCCGCATTGGGAATATCTCATTCGCTCGCTGAAAACCTTAGGCCGCGAAGAGCTAGAACGTCGCTGGCAAGATGCGCGACGCTTACTGCGGGATAACGGGGTTACTTATAACGAGTACGGCGATCCGCAAGGCTTAGATCGACCTTGGCAACTCGATCCTATCCCGCTGCTAATCGACAGCGAAGAATGGGGACAAATTGAGCGCGGTTTAATCCAACGCGCTGAATTGATGAATTTAATTCTCGCCGACTTATATGGCCCGCGCCAAATCCTGCGCAAAGGCTTAGTCCCCGTCGAACTCATCGCCAGCCACCCCGGTTTTTTACGGCCTTGCGTTAACATTCAACACAGTAAACGCGACCGCTTGCCGCTATACGCTGCTGACTTAATGCGTACCAGCGAAGGGCAATTTTGGGTGATGGCGGATCGCACGCAAGCACCGTCTGGTGCAGGCTATGCGTTAGAAAACCGTTTAGTGATGTCGCGGATTCTGCCCAGCTTATTCCGTGACTCGCATGTACACCGCTTGGCCTTATTCTTCCGCACTTTGCGCAGCACCTTAGCCAGCATGTCGGTGCGTGATGACCATCGCATTGTGTTGTTAAGCGCAGGGCCGATGGATGAAAGCTATTTTGAACACGCGTATTTAGCCAAATACTTAGGTTACACCTTAGTACAAGGCGCGGATTTAACCGTGCGCGATGGGCGCGTGAAGTTAAAAACCTTAGATGGTTTGCAGCCGGTTGATGTGATTTTACGGCGGGTCGATGATTTTATGTGTGACCCGTTAGAACTGCGCCCTGACTCTTATCAAGGGGTTGCCGGTTTAGTGCAAGCCATGCGTTTAGGCAATGTGTCGATTGCTAACCCGCTAGGCTCTAGCATTTTAGAAAATGCAGGCTTGTTATCGTATATCCCTGAATTATCGCGTTATTTCTTAGGAGAAGATTTATATTTGCCTTCACCGCAAACGTGGTGGTGTGGTGAGCGACAATCGCGGGATTATGTGTTGGCGAATTTAGATCAATTGGTGATCAAACGCATTGCCCACACACCGAATAAAACTTCTGTACGCGCCCGCTTGCTCAGCAGTAAACAGCGGCAATTGCTGTGCGAACAAATCAAAGCCCAGCCACATTTATTCGTCGGTACTGAAGAAGTCACCCGCTCGACTGCGCCTGTGTTAATCAATGGGCGTTTAGAACCACGCCAAATGGTATTGCGTAGCTTCTTAGTCGCAGGTGAGCACAGTTATATCGCCATGCCCGGTGGTTTAACCCGCTTAGACTCGTCTGAAGAAAGCCCTATGCTGTCCACGCAAAACAGCGGCATTAGTAAGGATACTTGGGTGTTAGCCTCTGAGCCTGAGCGCAAAGTCTCCTTAATCAATGATGTGCAAGAAACCCGCGTGGTGTTTGAATCACAAGGTGAATTGCCAAGTCGGGTGGCGGAAAACTTATTCTGGTTAGGCCGTTACGCCGAGCGAGCAGAAGGCACGATTCGCTTGCTGCGGGCGGTGTTATTGTCCTTATCCGATCCTTATGATTTCCCTACTTCAACCAGCAATAACCAATGTTTACACACTTTATTGCGCACGGTGACGTATTTAACCGAAACCTACCCCGGTTTTATTGGCGATGAATCACAACTAGAATCGCCGGAAAATGAATTGCTGTCAGTGTTCTTAGACAAAAACCGCATGGGCAGTCTATCCTCGACCTTGCAAGCCTTGTTAAATTCTGCGCGCTCAGTGCGAGATCGGGTATCGCCAGATATGTGGCGTGTAATCAATGACATTGATGAAGAATTAGGAGCGTTACAGCAAGAAACCTCGCTGCAATTAAGCGATGTGTTGCAAGAGTTGGATAATTTAATTACCGCCTTGGCTGCCTTCTCTGGTATGAGCGTGGAAAGCATGACCCACGAGCAAGGTTGGCGTTTCTTGATGATTGGGCGTGCCTTAGAGCGTAGTCATTACACCAATAATTTATTGCGCTCCATGTTGTCCAGTGTCAGCCCTGACGAGCCGACTTTGTTAGAGCATTTATTAACAATTACTGACAGTTTGCTGACCTATCGCCGCCGTTATCGCTCACATTTACAAGTTAACGCTTCTTTAGAATTGCTATTACAAAGCGAACACAATCCACGCTCGATTGGCTATAACTTAAAGCGTTTGCGGCAATACATTCGCACCTTACATCGAGAAGAGGACAATCCTTATCATTACATGGAAGGTCGCTTAATTTTAGAAGCCTTAACACAAGTGCGTTTAAGTACGGTCGATACCTTGGCTAAGCCGTCAGAAGATCAATTCCGCCGTGAATTGGATCAATTGTTAGTGCGTTTAGGGCGCTTATTACCTGCCCTGTCAGACGCGATC
>QKBZ01000340.1 GCA_003245895.1 Beggiatoa sp. | reverse complement strand
TTGACCGCCTACAGAGGTGTAGTAAGTCACTACATCCCGAACACGCCACTTGATGTAAGAATCTACAATCAAGTTTTTCTGTTCGCTGGTCAAAAACTGCTCAGGTGTCGAGTCTACGGTTTGAATCCGAGAATCAAACTTGCGCACGTTTTGAATAAACGGCCATTTGAAATGCAAACCGGCTTGGTAATCCGCGTGCATCACTTTACCGAATTGCAGTTTTAAAGCTTTTTCGGTTTGCTTAACGGTAAACAGCGACATGGAACCCAGCATTAATAATACAAAGGCAATTGCGCCAATCAACATTTTATTTTGCAACATTAGCGAACTCCTCGACTACGCGCATTATCACGGCTACGCGCATCTTCTGTTACAGATGGCGTACTTCCGAGTAAATTAGAGCCATACGCATTTGGCAACACGGGTGCGCTGTGTGTTGATAAGCTGTCATTACCTTTAGCACCAAATAACTGTTCTAAGGGTAATACCATGATGTTGTTGTTATTTTGTGTATCAATCATGATTTTGCTAGTGCTGCCTAAAATCGCTTCCATGGTTTCTAAATACAGCCGTTGCCGTGTCACTTCAGGCGCGCGTTCGTATTCGGTTAAAATACTTAAGAAGCGTTGGGTTTCACCTTCAGAGCGAGCAATCACTTGCGCACGATACGCTTGTGAATCTTGTCTTAAACGATCTGCTTCACCGCCTGCGCGTTGTACGATTTCATTAGCATAGGCTTGCGCACGGTTTTTATCCCGTTCTTCATCTTCCCGCGCTTTAATTACGTCAGCAAAGGCTGCTTGCACCGCTTCTGGTGGTTGCGCGTTCTGCATGTTGACGCTGACAACTGCTAAACCGGTTTCATAACGGTCTAAAATAGTTTGAATCAAGGCTTTACTGTCCGCCGCGACCCGTTCCCGTTCAATGGTTAACACCCGTTCCATGGTGCTAGTACCAACGACCTCACGCAAGGCACTTTCCGTAGCTTGGTGTAAGGTATTATCAGGGTCTAACACATTGAATAAATAATTGCGCGGGTTAGAAATACGGTATTGCACCACCATTTCCACCATCACAATATTTTCATCTTGGGTTAACATTTGACCCATGTGGCTGAAAGCGCGTACTTGCTGCACGTTCACTTTTTCCACGGTTTCAATTGGATAAGGGATATGCCAGTTTAAACCTTGCTCTGTGGTTTGGGTAAAACGACCAAAACGGGTTTCCACGCCTTGTTCTGCGGGTTCTACCACATAAAAGCCAAACAGTGCCCAGACAACTAATAAAAAAACGCCAATGATCCCCAGCAGTGACCAGCTAATGCTGTCGCCACCACTGTTGTTGCCGCCTTGTCCTGAGCCACCACCAAACAGACCACCTAGTTTAGCCTGCATTTTTTTCACAATTTCATCTAAGTCTGGTGGACCTTGTTCATTATTACGGTGGCCCCAAGGGTCCTTATTCCCATTGCCACCCGGTTCATTCCAGGCCATTTATGTTACTCCATTGGCTGTGTTTATCTATCATTGACCAAGCCTTGTATTTCCAGCAGAGAAAGGTTTGCGATACCGAATTCTGACAAGATTCTCTGTGCGGGAAAAGCACTTATATTAAACTATTGTCTTTTTATGCCATTGTAGAGGCTGCATTCTAAAGAACTCAGCGCAGTGCTTGCAAGCCATTAGATGAGGCCACCTGTTGGACGATTAGCTGTGTGTAAGTTCGGCTCAGCGTGTGTTAATTGGTTAAATTGTCGCGTTTGCATTTCTACTTCTAGCCAACAATCGCCATTTTCAGCGTGTTGTTCTTGTAACACCCGACCAATCTGAAATAAGCGCGCGCGTAATTGTCCATTATGGGCAGGTACACATACCCATTGATGCACCACATCGGGATGTGCTACCCCTTCCAACGCATTTAGCAATAGCTCCAAACCATTGCCCGCCATGGCGGATAACCAAATGCGTTGCACTTGCCCTTCACTGTCATATTCAACCCGTGCCGGTTCATCAGGCAATTGGTCGATTTTGTTATAGACCAAAATTTGCCGCACTTCCGCCGCGCCCACTTCTGCCAGCACTTGATTCACTTGCTCAATGCGCATTTGCCGTTCAGGATCGCTGGCATCCACCACATGCAATAACACAGTGGCGGAACGGGTTTCATCTAAAGTTGCACGGAAGGCTGCAATTAAATCATGTGGCAAATGCTGAATAAAGCCAACCGTGTCCGCTAAAATTACTGCGCCACGATTGCTTAATTCTAATCTGCGCACCGTAGTATCCAAGGTGGCAAACAATTGATCCGCCGCATAAACAGCCGCATCGGTTAAGCGATTAAATAAGGTTGATTTACCCGCATTGGTATAGCCAACTAAAGAAACTACCGGCAATTCGGCTCGCTGCCGTGCTTGTCGGCTTAAGCTGCGTTGCTGGGTGACTTTTTCTAAGCGGCGGTGAATATGTTTAATCCGCTCCGCCAATAAACGACGGTCGGTCTCTAACTGGGTTTCCCCCGGCCCGCGCAAGCCAATACCGCCTTTTTGCCGTTCTAAATGCGTCCAACCGCGTACTAAGCGGGTGGATAAATGCTTAAGTTGGGCGAGTTCGACTTGTAATTTACCTTCAAACGAGCGCGCACGCTGCGCAAAAATATCTAAAATCAGACCGGTTCGGTCTAACACACGACATTTAAACTCACGTTCTAAGTTACGTTCTTGGGCGGGAGACAGTGTATGGTTAAATAACACTAAATCAATGGCTTCATCAGCAACGAAACGGGCGATTTCTTCCACTTTCCCGCTACCGATGAAGGATTTAGGATCAGGTAAACGGCGCGTGCCGGTAATTTGACCGATGATGGTTGCGCCTGCCGAACGCACTAACTCGGCAAATTCCGTTAAGCTCGCTTGTTCACTAAACTGGGTGAGAGTGACATGTACCAACAATGCCCGCTCACCACCTTGGTGTCGTTCAAACACAAATAAAACCTCTATTCATTGTCATGCACTTGCGTTTGCATCAAGGGGCGGAGCGTTGAATTGTTGATACTGCATAAAGACATCTATGGAGCGTGTATGGCAAAAAAATAACAACAAAGACTGCTTTAATGAGGATTGCTTAGCTTTCGTCAGCATCCATCCCATCATCATGACTAATTTTAACATTTCTTGCAGGTACCACGGTCGAAATCGCGTGTTTATAGACCATTTGGCTCACTGCATTTTTTAATAACACCACAAACTGATCGAAAGACTCAATTTGACCCTGTAATTTAATGCCATTCACTAAATAAATGGATACAGGCACACGTTCCTTACGCAAAGCGTTTAAAAAAGGGTCTTGGAGGGACTGCCCTTTACTCATAAGTTATTCTCCGTTTTTCATTGATTATGACTTCCACTGCGTCATTGTTCTGCTGTGCAGGAATCGTGCTGACTTAGACACCTACCACCGGCTTATTGTTGAGAAAAAATGGGGCAGTTTTCAAGTGATTTCAACACCTGTTGCAGCACAACAAAATGCGGTTGCGTACTATCAAACCACTGGCATTCAGCTTCCGCACGCAGCCATGTTAATTGTCGTTTTGCAAGTTGTCGGGTAGCAATAATAGCCTTTTCTGGCAAATCTTGATAAGACAATTCACCCGCTAAGTGTTGCCAAACTTGTCGATAGCCCACCGCACGCAGCGCAGGTAACTCGGCGTGTAAATCACCCCGTTGATATAAGTGTTGGACTTCTTCAATCAAGCCTTGCTGCAACATGAGGTGAAAGCGTTGCGCTATTCTATCATGCAATACGTGTCGTTGCGGCGGACTCACTACCAGTTTTATCACATTACTCAGCCCGTCATGTTGCTGACCATTGGCATACCAGTCAGAAATCGTGCGCCCTGTTAGCCGATAGACTTCTAATGCGCGTTGAATACGTTGCGGATCATTGGGATGTATACGCTGTGCGGCTTGTGGATCGACTGCTGCTAGTTCTTGATGCAATGCCGCTAAGCCTTCATTCGCCAGTTGCTCGGCGAGTTGTTGCCGTATCGCCGGATCAGCAGATGGCAAATCGGACAAACCTTGTTGCAAAGCACGAAAATATAAACCAGTACCGCCGACAAGTAAGGGAATACGTTGCTGGGCGTGGCTTTTTTCAATGGCCTGTAAAGCCTCTTGGCGAAAGCGGGCGGCAGAATAGGCTTCGCTGGGGTCGCAAATGTCAATTAATTGGTGTGGAGCTTTGGCTAAGGTTTCGGCATCTGGCTTGGCAGTGCCGATGTCCATACCACGGTACACCATCGCCGAATCGACGCTGATAATGTCACAGGCAAATTGTTGGCTTAAGGCAATGGCTAAGTCGGTTTTACCGGCGGCGGTTGGCCCCATTAAAAAGATACAAGGTAATGTCATTAGGCGTTAAAATTTAATCTACTGGCAAAGAAATGTAGGATGGGCTGACGAAGGAAGCCCATCGTTTACCGCGACCTTGGTTGGCGCGACAGATGGGCTTCCTGCGTCAGCCCATCCTACAATATTCAGAACTCGATGCGCTTAATCACTGTCAATATTGTAAACTAAGCCCTCTATAGACAGGATGTTATTAAGACAATTGATGCACCCAGCACAAAATGGTTTAAGTGATCTTAAAGTAATCGCGTTAAAATGCGAGTGACATTTGCTTAAAATGCAACAATTGTTTAAATAGCAGGCCATCCGCTTCAACATGGGAAAAACGGTTTGTCAGGGGAGGCACCGTTATGTAATACTAAAAAGTTCCCATGTCAATCTACTTGTTGTGGGTAAGCATTCGCTAACCGCGTTGAGTTATCCTGCTTCATCCCATATCACCACCTGTTTACACCAAACAAGGGAAGCATGAACAATTATCCAGTGACATTCACAATTGCTCGCCGGTTTGCAGCATCGGCGCATTTAAACGGCTTGTACAGTTGTGAACGGGAGCCATCATACATTACGGTTTAACGCATCCCCATTCATTATGCATCATGTTACCACCCTTTTTTTATCCTTCGTTCAGTCCGTAGTGGGCTACGGGCTAATATTGCTGTTATGTGCTAACACACTGACCGCACAGGCAACGACCTTACAAACACAGCCCGCCACACAAGTACAACGCTGGCAACAACAGCTTGAACAGCCTGACTTAACGCCTCTCGCCCGTTTTGATTTGTTATTGCAACTGGCAGCAGCGTATCAAGCCGGTGGGCAAACCCAGCAAGCACAGACCACTTTAAACAGTGCTGAAACCTTATTGCCATCAGAAGGTGAGGATTTGCGCCGTGCGTTGCTTTATAACGTCTATAGCGATTTAGCCTTAGCCACCCGTGAGGACAGCAGCGCGCGCAGTTTTGCAGATCGCAGCGTGGCCTTATTGCCGAGCGATGCGCCTGCCTTAATTCGCGCTACGGTACTGAATAATTTAGGTAATGTGCAAAGTGTAGAAGCGTATTATTTAGAAGCAGAAGCCAGTTATCGCGCCGCCGCTGCTTTAGCTGCGCAAACCGACGATAGTGTGTTGCAAGCACGGGTATTGACCAACCTTGCGCAAGCCTTATTCCGGCAACAGCGTTGGCCTGCCATGTTAGACACCTTAAGCCAAACACAGGCGCAACTGGCAAAAGCCCCCTTAAATGCGGCGCGTACTTCTGGCTTGTTAAGCGTTGCAGAATTGTTGTTACGACTGCAAGAACGCTATGGCGACGAATTAGACGATGACACACGTCAACAAATACAAGTTTTAAACTTACAAGTACTGCAAGAGGCTAAACAGGCAGCGAATCAGCTAAATCTGCCACGTTTACAAGCTTACGCCAACGGCTATTTAGGCCGTTTAGCAGAGCTGCAAGCGGATACTGATGAGGCACTGAGTTTAACCCGTCAAGCCATCTTTTTTGCGCAACAAGTCAATGCCTTAGAAATTTTATACCGTTGGCAATGGCAAGCCGCGCGTTTGTTTCGACAACAAGGTGATATTGAATCTGCCTTAGCGGCGTATCGGGAAGCGGTCAACCATTTAGAACCCGTGCGCCAAGCGTTAACGATTGGCTATCGGGGGGCTTTTCAGTCATTTCGTGACAC
>QKBZ01000365.1 GCA_003245895.1 Beggiatoa sp. | reverse complement strand
TGGGTCAACGTGGGCCAGACTCTGAAGAATTACAAGAGTTACAAGACGCTTGCGAAGGCGACATGAACATGATGCGCCATTGCCGTCAATGTCGTGCTGACGCAGTGGGCTTATTAGGCGAAGATCGCGGTTCTGAATTCACTATCGATAAAATCGATGAGATGGAAGTGAATTATGCAGAAGCGATGGTTAAACGCGCTGAAGTTCACGCGCAAATCGAAGCTGATTTAGCGGCGAAGAAAGCGAAAAAAGCCGAACCACAGTTAGTTCAATTAGACTTTGGCTCTGCACCACGCAAACAATACCGCTCAGTGTTAATGGCAGTCGCCACACAAGGCGGCGGCATGATCAACCAACATTTTGGTCACGCTAAAGAGTTTTTAGTCTACGAAGTGTCACGCGAAGGGACTAAAATGATCGGCCATCGTAAAACGGATTTATATTGCACAGGTGGTGACACTTGCGGTGACGCAGAAACCACATTGCAAAAAATCATCCGTTCATTAGAAGGCTGTGAAGTGGTGTTATGTTCTAAGATCGGTTACGAGCCTTGGGGTGAGTTAGAAGCTGCGGGTATTCAACCTAACGGCGAACACCCAATGGAGCCGATTGAAGATGCATTAGTCGCGGTCTATGCAGAAATGATCGAAAATGGCAAATTAGACGAATTGCCAGAGACTGTACATCAAGCCAGTGCTTAAGCATTGCGTTTAAGTAAGACGGTCAAGCTTCTTGACTGTCTTACGGTAGCGAATCCGTATCGAAAGGTGTAGCGTGTGAGTGTTTCACACAGTCGAGGTAATGAACATGAGTGTGTTTAAAGAACTTAACCCCGAAGGGGCAGAACAAGTTTGTGCGCCGTGTGTCACAAAGCTTTCACGCGACAGCAGCCAATACATTCCCATGTATTGCTTACGGTATCAACAACCTTTTCGTACTGTGTTAATGGCAGTCGCCAGTCGGCACGGTTCTAAACGGATTCGTTACGCTTTTGAAGAAGCCAGTGAATTTTTAATTTATGAAGCGTCTTGCCACGAAGTGAAATTCGTTGGAAGCTGTAAACCATTATCTGCCCATTGTGATGACGATGAGTCGTCCGCATTAGAAAAAACCATTCATGCCTTAGATGGCTGTGAAGTGGTGTTATGCTCACGCATTGACCATAAAACATGGCATGCTTTAGAGCAGGCAGGTATTGAGCCGAATAATAAACACGCCTCTGAATCGGTAGAAGATGCGATTCGTGCGGTTTATCACGGCATGTTATCAGCAGGACGTTTGGCAGGCGGTGTCACCGAAGCCACTATCGATATAAGCGCGCTCGCTTAAAGTATTCCCCGTTTTTTTACCTTAAGGAACTGAGTCATGGCCTTAAAAATTATTGAATCTTGTGTTAACTGTTGGGCGTGTGAGCCTTTATGCCCTAGCCAAGCAATTTATGAAGCCAAACCCCATTTCCTCATTGATGCTAAAAAATGCACCGAATGTGATGGTGATTACAGTGATGCGCAATGTGCCAGCATTTGCCCGATTGAAGGGGCGATTTTAGATAGCTTTGGCGCGCCAGTGAATCCAGCAGGCTCTTTAACAGGTATTCCACCTGAAAAAATGGCAGAAGCGATGGCGGAGTTACAGGCTCACTAAGCATGGCAGAAGTCCTTTTTTATGAAAAGCCGGGCTGTATTAATAACACTCGGCAAAAAAAGCTGTTAGCGGAAGCCGGTCATACGGTGATTGCCCACAATTTATTAACGGAAGCATGGACTGCTGAACGATTATTAACTTTTTTTAAAGATCGCCCCGTTCCTGAGTGGTTTAATCGTACTGCACCGGCTGTAAAGTCTGGCGATGTTGTGCCAGAAGCTTTAACAGCGGAACAGGCGCTTGTGTTAATGATTGCGGATCCAATTTTAATCCGTCGTCCCTTAATGCAAGTTGAACAAGCATGTCAGCAGGGCTTTGAGCCTGAACAGGTCGCCACATGGATTGGCTTAAATCCCGTCGCGTCCGATACTGATTTGGAAACCTGTCCTCGTCAGCAAGCTCCTTGTTCTTCTGAATAACTACATGAGTGTTGGGATGACTAACCACACCTTGAATGTTGCGAAAACCCGCGATGCTGTCTCAGTGTCTGAGCGGGTACATTGGATCGGCGCATTAGACCCTACGTTACGCACCTTTGACATCATTCTCAAAACTGCGAACGGCACCACCTATAATGCTTATTTAGTACGCGGTAGTGAAGGCGTTGCCGTAATTGATACGGTCAAGGAAAATTTTTCGTCCGAATTTTTTCAACGTCTGGAAAGCGTCGCCCGTTACGATGAAATTAAAGTCATCGTACTCAACCACTTAGAACCCGATCATACCGGTGCTTTACCTGAGTTAATGCGCCGCGCCCCCCAAGCCCAGCTTTATATCTCGCATAAAGCGCAACGCATGTTAAAAGGCTTGCTCAAACAAGAAGAATTGAGCTTTACCCCTGTCACAACTAACGATACCGTCAGTTTAGGGGATGTCACCTTGCGTTTCTTAAATACCCCTTATTTGCACTGGCCAGATACTCAGTGCACTTATTTAGAACAAGAACAAATTTTATTCTCAGGGGATGCCTTCGGTTGTCATTTTTGCGATCATCGCTTGTTCAATGATTTAGCGGGCGATTTCCGCTTTTCCTTTGAATATTACTATGCGCATATCATGCGCCCGTTTCGCGATCATGTGTTAGAAGCTTTAGAGCTAATTGAACCGCTGGCCTTGAATATCATCGCGCCAACGCATGGCCCGATTTTGCGCGATCAACCGCGCAATTACGTCAAACGCTTCCGTGAATTGGCACAACCACGACTGAAAAAAGAAGGCACGGATAAAACTTTATTAGTGTTTTACATCAGTTCGTATGGCAATACTGCAAAAATGGCAGAAGCCGTGTATAACGGTGCCAGCGAAGTGGAAGGCGTGCGGGTGTCTTTATTCGATTTAGAAGGCGGCGAAGTAGAACCTTTTGTTGACTTAATCGAAGATGCCGAAGCCATTGCATTAGGCTCGCCGACCATTAATGGTGATGCCACAAAATTAATGTGGGATTTATTATCGTCGCTAGTCGTGATAGATTTACAGGGCAAGATCGGAGGCGTGTTTGGTTCCTACGGTTGGTCTGGTGAAGCGGTGGCGATGTTAGAAGATCGTTTACGCGGCTTAAAACTGCGCGTTCCCGTGCCAGGGATACGGGTAAAACTGATCCCGACGGAAGAAGAATTAGAACAGTGCCGCCAATTTGGTCGCCAGTTAGCAGAAATTATGACAGATAAACAAAAGCCTAAAGTCATTGATTTTGAAGACTTGTTAGGCTGAGCAAAGGAAGAAGCAAGCGTATGAAAGCTGAATTAACGTTTGATGATATTGGCATTACGGTACGGGTTCCCGCAGGCACTCGCGTGATCGATGTCTCGGAAAAAGTTGGCTCTACCATCGTGTATGGCTGCCGTGAAGGTGATTGTGGCACTTGTTTAATGCACGTCATCAAAGGTGGTGATAACTTATCACAGCCTTCTGTGTTAGAAGACAAAGTATTAAAAGAAAACATGGCCGGTAAAAATTTCCGTTTAGCCTGCCAAGCCCAGATTTTAGGTGATGTTACTGTTGGGCCTGCTTAACAAACGTTTGTCATAACGATTGTTGTAACAAGCCACGCGCCACATCCCAGTATTGCTTTGTACTGGCAAGGCAATGCTCGGCATCTTCTGGCCTGATTGCAGTTTGATTCAGCACTAAGTTAACAAGCCTCATTGTTGGTACCCAATAACAGCCGCTTTTAGCGTATGCGCAGTCTCGTAGGGCGGATAAGGCGTGAGCCGTCATCCGCCGTCAGAGGTTTAGTTTAAGCTTCAAGTTTGTGATGTCGGATGACGGCTTGCGCCTTATCCGACCTACATCGCTTAAGGGTGTCAGCAGTGAGTAAACAGCCGATGGCGCACTGCGTCAGCTATTCAAAGAATCTGAATGGGTGGATAAACATATTCTCATTGCGTCTATTCGTAATGAGCAAGGATGGCTTAACCTCGATGCGGTGTGTCTTGACTGCATCCCAAGCACATAAATATGCAGGGATGAAAACAATAATTTTGGTATTGCACTGTGGCCTACAGTCGTGACACCAATTTACAAGCCGTAGAGTTTCACCTGTGTTTACACAGTCAAACTCACGGCATTTTTACCATCCCATTTGAGTGAGAGAAACACAACTATGGCTAAAGCAGAAGTAACCTTTGCAGACATTGGTAAAACCGTCACTGTAAGTGCAGGTACTCGTATCATCGAAGTTTCTGAAAAAGTGAATGCCGGTTTAGTCTATGGCTGCCGTGAAGGTGATTGCGCTACTTGCCTGATGCAAGTTGTTGACGGTTGGGAAAACTTATCACAACCTTCAGTATTAGAAGAAAAAGTTCTGCGCGAAAACAATGCGGGTCGTCACTACCGCCTTGCTTGTCAGGCCCAAGTGTTAGGTGGTTCCGTCACTGTTAAACCGGCCTAAGCTTTAATTTTTCCATTAGAGCGACAGATAAAACAAAACACGAGGTTTAAACCTATGCCTAATATTACCTTCAGTAACCCTAACTATCGCGATAAAACTGTATACGCTGTTGCTGGCAGCCATACAGAAACCATTTTATCCATTGCCCGCGAACACAAAATTCCAATCGACTTCAACTGTGCAGACGGCGAATGTGGTACTTGCATCATCAAAGTGTCTAGCTTAGATGACAAAGGTGTTATGGGTACACATTTGACTGAGAAAGAAAAAGTCGTTTTAAAAGAAAACGGTAAACTGTCTGCTGAAGACATCGAGAAAGCTGAAGTGGGTGACGTAGTTCCACCTTGGCGTTTAGCGTGTCAAATGATCGTTCGTGACCAAGACATCTTAGTCGAATACTAAGCCCTGCCAGCGTCACGGGCCCGCGTGGAGTCAGCAAGCACGACACGCGGGCATTATTTATATCCCGCTGCGTTTGGAGACTGTTTATGCAAGCTCAAGTTGACACCGTTGCTCATGGTGAACACCTGCCACAACAGGCATTAACGCGCGATTACTCGCGTGACAGCATTTATCAATACTTAATGTCGTTTCAACAAGGTTTATTAAACGACCATGTGCTTGCATCGATGATTGCCAGTTGGTATTGCGATATGGGCTGCTTGCCTGCTTATTTAGGTTTGAATGAAAGCCAATGGCAACATTTATTACAAACGCATTTTACGGGCTGCCAATTACCGCCTAAGTTAACGCCTAACCGTGAAGTTGACTTAAGCCGTTCGCCCGAATTAGAAGATTTACGCATTTTATTAGCCGCCCACAGCACTGAGCAGACGGAAGAAACGCAGTGGATGGCAGAAATTTTAATTTATGGCTGTTTAGGCAGCGATCATTTGTGGCAAGACTTAGGTTTGTGGGCGCGTGCTGATTTAAGCCGCTTAATCCGTGACAATTTTACTGCCTTAGCGGAAAAAAATGCGCAGGATATGAAGTGGAAGAAATTTTTATATAAACAATTGTGTATTCAAGAAGGGATTTATGTATGTCGCGCCCCTTCTTGTGAAGTATGTAGCGATTATCAAAACTGTTTTGGCCCTGAAGAATAAAAGCGTGCAAGGAAGCCGCGTGACGATAGCGGGCATGATCGACTTTTAGCAATTTTTAATTAACCCCGCTCTTGCTTAGCGTGAGCGATTGACTGATGGAGTATTCTGATGTCTTCAACCAATTTAGCAGAACTGGTACAAGGTGTAAAAGCTGGCCAAATCGCGCCCTATTTAGGCCCTTATGCCTTAAACGGTTCTGTCAACGCTGAGAGCGGTGAACCGATTCCTGCGGACAGCGACAGTTTAATTTTGGCAATGAACAACGGCCAGCCAATGGCGCCAAAATTGATGTATGAATTTCCGCGTGCAGCGATGAACCAAGAGTTAAAACGTGGCCGTTCATTCTTAACTCGCTTTTTAACCACTTTATACGGTGAAAAGCAATGGACGACACCCGCACTGTATCAATGGTTAATTGATTTACAATTGCCTTATATCATCGATATTAACCGTGACACCTTGATTCAACAAGGTTATGCTCAACGTCCGCACAACATGATTGAAGGCATTGCTCGTGTAGGTGGTACCGATTATCGCTTCCGCATCTTTGAATATGATGGCGCTGCCTATAAAGAAGTGACCTTAGAAACGGTAAATCCTGCGTTACCGATTTTATTCAAACCGATGGGTTCACCAATTCCTGAGCAAAACTTCATTGCCTCAGATGCAGACTATGTGGACTACATCACTGAATTAATGGGCGGTTTTGCGATTCCTGATTTCTTAAAAGAATATCGCAAAGAAAAACAATACCTGTTATTAGGCATGCGCTTAAACCGTGACACCGAGCGTATGGTGTTAAGTGACATCATTTTCTCAGCAGGTTCGCCAAAAGGTTGGGCATTAATTCCTGATGCCAATGACAAAGAATTACGTTTCTGTGAACGTATCGGTATTGAAGTGATTAACGCGGATGTGCCTGACTTGTTAGCGGCAGCAGGCGTTGAAGCGCCATTAGCCGCTACGGCTTAACGGTTCAAACTTAAATGCTGCCGCGCTAATGTGTATCGCCTTGCTAGGGATGATGATTCACGATTTTGAACGCGCTTATTCCGCCTCAACTCTCACTGGCGGCAGCAGACAGCTTACTCTCGGCTGTTCAGTTTTTGACCAGTGAACGTAGCCTGCACGGCTTGCTGTGCAGGCTCGTTCAGCTTGTGTTAACCAATGCTAAAGTAAACCGCTGTAGCCTCTTACTATGGCAAACCCAACATTGGACAGTGGCTTTAGATCACGCCAATGCCTACACCTTAATCTCCCCCATTGAGCTACCGCTCAACCACTATGAATTGCCACAAGCACTATTGCATACGGCATTCAGCACAGGCAAAGCCACGGTATATCAAAATACCCCTGATTGGCTTACCCAATTACCTGCACAGTGGCAATTATTAGACTCACCCCACAAAAAACGCGCCTATGTTTGCCTACCCTTGCGTGAAGCAGAGGGCGAAACCGCGTTAGCATGGTTGTATTTAGAACAAGCGCCTGCCTTTGAACTTGAGTGGCTGCAATGCTTGCAATTATTGCTACCCCACCTCGCCATCGCCTTACACAATGCCCAATTCCAAGCGCAATTGCAGGATGCACAAGGCATGTGGCAGGAAATTTTGACCGCGTTGCCAGAAGGTGTCAGCGTGTTTGATGCGCGTGGTCATAATCTGTTTAGCAATCCACAAGTAGATGAATTGCTGAGCGAGAATTTATGTAATTTAACCGCGTTATCGCAATTTTGGCAGCAACACGGGGTTAAAGACCCTAATCAACGTCAGACCTTCCCCAAGACCAAACAAGGCAGCGTTGATGCCAATGGCAATTACACTCAGCGTTTCCGTTTAGAATTAGAACACCCACAGCGCGGCTTTTTACCCTTAGAAGTCAACAGTATTCGTTTATTAGGTCAACAAGGCCAACAAAAATATTTAATCAATGTTTTTAGAGACATTAGCGAGCAAGTGCAACACGAAGGTGTATTAGCACAGCAACAAAATGAATTATGGGCGCAAAATGACGCACTACGCTTGGCGCAACAACAATTAACCCAAGCCTATCAAAATTATCAGCAACTATATGACAATGCGCCCATTGCTTATGTGACCTGCAACGCAGAGGGCACTATTTTCGATTTAAATTTAAAAGCCGCGCAGTTATTTAGCCGCGACCGCTGGTTGCTCAAGCGGAAAAACTTGCAACAGTTTATGCGGGGTGAACACTTAATTCAGTTTCACCAAGGCTGCCAGCAAGTATTAAACGGCGAACAAGGTGTGCAGTGTGAGTTACAGTTGCTGCGGCCTGATGGCAAGTTGCTCAATGTGCAGCTTGAAATGGTGTTATTAAACGACCGTTATCAGCAAACGCCAAATATTCAAATCGGCATTATCGACACTACCATTCACAAACGCACTGAAAACGAACTGACGCAATACCGCGATCATTTAGAAGAGTTGGTGCGACATCGCATGGCGGAATTACAAGCCGCCAATGATCAACTCCAACATGAAATCATGGAACGGCGCATGACCGAGGCGCGTTTGCGCCTAATGGAATCGGTGGTGGTGCATTCTAATGATGCCGTAATGGTGACGGAAGCCGAGCCTTTAGGTATCACTTCACCGCGCATTATTTACGTCAACCATGCGTTTACCCAAATCATCGGTTATAGCTTAGATGCCGTCTTAGACAAAGTACCGCCGCATTTACAAGCTAACACTATCAACCGTGGCAGTGTGCAACAACTGACACAAGCCATGTTAGCGTGGCAACCAACGCAAGTGGAGTTGCAAGCACACCGTGCTGATGGGCAATTGATTTGGTTAGAAGTGCAAGTATTTCCACTCACTGACAAGTTTGGCGAGTACAGTCACTGGGTATTTATGCACCGTGACATTACCGAGCGCAAGCGCGAGGAAGAGGTGTTCCACCTCGCTAAATTCTCTTTAGATCAAGCAGCGGATGGTGTGCAATGGCTCGACCCTGAAGGCAATTTGCTTTACGTCAACGATGCGCTGTGCAAAATGTTTAAATACAGTGAGGCTGAGTTATTGGCCTTACATGCCTCAGACATCGATACCAACGTGCCCAAAGAATTATGGGACGTGATGTGGTTTGAGATTAAACAAGCCGGTTCTTACAGTTATGAAAGCCTCGGCATGCGCCGCGATGGCGGACAGTTTCCAGTCGAAATCACTGCCAATTATCTTACCTTTAAAAATAAAGCCTTTGTTTGCGCCTTTGTGCGCGATATTAGTGAGCGCAAATTGGCAGAAGCAGCACTGCAAGACAGTGAAACCCGCTTCAAAGCCATGTTTGAAAATGCGGCGGTCGGCATTCGCCTTGCCTCTGCCAGCGGGCAATGGCTGAACCTCAATAATACATGGCTTAATATGTTGGGCTATGACAAGCATGTGTTGCCTGCGGTGTTGGCAGAACAAGAGCGCGTTATTTTTCGCGAAGATTTACCGCGTTGGCAATCTTATCAACGCTGTTTACTCAACCGTGAGTTGGAAGCCTATCAATTAGAATTGCGCTTTGTGCGTCGTAATGGCGAAATCTTTTGGGGTGGACTGTGGGCAGCACCGATTTATGACAATAACGGCCACATCAGTGCGGTGATTGAGATCATCATCGATGTGACTGAACAACGCTTGGCGGAAGAACGCTTACAAGGCAGTTTACAGTTTTTAGAAACCTTAATGGACACCATCCCCATCCCTATTTTTTATAAAGACGTGGTGGGGCGTTATTTAGGCTGCAATGCGGCCTTTTTAAATTTTACCGGTCAATCTCGACGCAGTTTAATCGGCCACACTGCGGAAGAATGTTGGCCTGCGCCATATGCAGGCTATTATCAAGACAGCGATCAAACTTTATTAGAACATTTAAGCCGCCACAGCTTTGAAACCACCATGCCGCATGCAGACGGCTCTATACGCAACGTGATCTTTAATAAAGCGGTGTTTTTCCAAGCCAATCATGAAGTCGGCGGTATTGTTGGCACTTTTACTGATATTACCGAACGCAAACAGTCGGAAGCGGCGTTAAAACGCAGTGAAGAACGCTTTAAGGCCATTTTTAATAATGCAGCAGTCGGCATTGCCTTAACCAGTCAACTCGGTGTGCATTCTCAAGTGAATAACCGTTGGTTAGAAATGATCGGTTATAGCGAGGAGGAAATCATGCATAAAAACTGGCGCGAAGTGACGCATCCGCGTGATGTGTCTGTGACCCACCAACGCCGTCAAGCCATGATTAACCGCGAAATCGAGACCTATCAACTAGAAAAACGTTTTGTGCGCAAGGATAGTAGCTGGTTTTGGGGCGATGTGTGGGCAGCACCACTGTGGGAGGCGGATGGGCGTTTGTTAGCGGTAGTCGCTATTGTGATCGATATTACCGAACGCAAACGCGCTGAGCGGGCGTTAAAGCAAAATGAAGAGCGCATGCGCCGCTACTTTGAGCAACCCTTAATTGGCATGCAAACCCGTTCTGTGACTCAAGGTTTAATTGAAGTTAACGACCGCTTTTGTGAAATTGTTGGTTATAGCCGTCCTGAACTGATCCGCATGAAATGGACGGAGTTTAGCCACCCTGAAGATGTCGATGCAGATTTAAAACAATTTGAACGTATGTTAGAAGGCGATATTGACAGTTATTCGCTGGAAAAGCGTTATATTCGGCGCGATGGACAATGTATTCATGCCAGTATTGCGGTGTATTGCGTGCGTGATCCTGACGGCGATGTAGATCATTTTATTACTTTTGTCGAAGACATCAGCAAACGCAAACAAGCCGAATTACGCCTGCAACAAGCGAAAGAAGCGGCAGAAGTCGCCAACCAAGCGAAAAGCCAATTTTTAGCCAATATGAGCCATGAGTTGCGCACTCCCCTAAATGCGATTTTAGGCTATACGCAAATTTTGCGCAGTGACCCGCAATTAAGCAATCATCAGCAAGGCGAGATTAATATTATTCACCGCAATGGTGAATATTTGTTAACCTTAATCAGCGATATTTTAGATTTATCGAAAATTGAAGCCGGTAAAATCGAGTTATATCCGAATGATTTTAATTTACCGCGTTTTTTACAAGATTTAAGCGATTTATTCCGTTTGCGCGCGCAACAAAAAGGCATTCGTTTTAGCTGTGAATTAGATGCGAATTTGCCGACTTTTGTGCATACTGACGAAAAACGCTTACGACAAATCTTGATCAATTTATTAGGCAATGCGGTAAAATTCACCAAAACGGGGTCTGTGACCTTAGAGATTGTGCGTTGTTTACCGCATATTGATCAGTTATGTTTCCAAGTGCGCGATACGGGTGTTGGCATTTCAGAAGCGGATAAAGCCCTTATTTATAAGCCGTTTCAACAAGTGGGGGATTTATCTCAACGCGCAGAAGGCACAGGGCTTGGGCTGGCGATTACCAAGCATTTAATTGAAATGATGGGCGGACAGCTAGGCTTAGAAAGTCAGGCGGGGCATGGCTCTTGTTTTCATTTTTCCTTACACTTACCCGCCGTCAGTGGTTTTGTGCATCCGAGTCTGACGGCAAACACCGTACAGACCATTACAGGGTATCAACAACCCACGGATCGCGGCCCTTATCGTATTTTAATCGCCGATGATTGCAGCGAAAACCGTTTGTTGTTACAACAGTTATTAACGCCACTCGACTTTGAATTAGCAGAAGTGGAAGATGGTGAAGCCTGTGTACAATGGGCGCAGCAATGGCAGCCCGATGCGATTTTGCTGGATTTGGCGATGCCAAAATTAGATGGCTTAGGCGTTGCACAGCATATACGAGCAACCCCTGATTTAGCCTCGATATGTATGATTATGATTTCAGCCAGCGCGTTTGAACAAGATCGGCAGGCTGGGTTAGCCGCAGGCTGTAATGAATTTTTAAGTAAGCCGGTTATTTTAACGCAGCTCTTACAAGCCTTAGAACACGGTCTACACTTAACATGGCAAACGACATCTACTCAGTCTGAGGCGGTAACGCAGGCTGAACAGACGACTGAGCTAAGCGACGAAGATTTATCCAATATAGCCTTATCCGCTACGCAAGCAGCGGCCTTATATGATTTAAGTTTACAAGGTGATATTGAAGGGATTCGAGAATTATTAAACCAGTTTGAACAACAAGACGCTAGCTTACTACCATTAGTCCGTGCTATTCGGCAAATGATGGAACCGCTACAGAAAAAACAAATTCGTGAAATTGCGCAACGTTACATGTAATTAATGAACACTTCAGGATACGAACAACATACTGTACTCATTATTGATGATGTACCCGATAATATCAGCGTATTGCATCGCTTTTTACGTCAAGCAGGGTTCCGCATCTTAGTTGCGTATGATGGCATGGATGGCATTGAAACCGCAGAATATGCGGTGCCAGACCTTATTTTATTAGATGTCATGATGCCTGATTTAAACGGCTTCGAGGTCTGTCAACGCTTAAAACAACAAGAAAAAACCAAAGACATTCCGATTATTTTCATGACGGCATTAACCGACACCGAAAATAAGGTCAAAGGTTTTTCTTCCGGTGCAGTCGATTACGTCACCAAGCCGTTTCAACAAGAAGAAGTGTTAGCCCGTTTAACCACACATTTAAATTTGCGCCAAACCCAACGCCAATTACAACAGCGCAATCAAGAATTAGATGCTTATGCGCATATGGTGTCACACGATTTAAAAAACCCGTTAAGCGCCGTTATTACCCTCACCGATTCCTTATTAGATACCTTATCCGTCGATAAACCGCTTATTGAAAAGAATTTAAAAGAATTACAGTTTGTGCGCCAAGCCGGTCAGCAAGCGGTTAATATCATCGATGCTTTATTGTTATTAGCGGGTGTGTCTAGGCATCAAACCTTAACAATGACCACCTTAGACATGCAGCAGTTGTTAAAAACAGTGGTAGAGCAGCGGTTAGCATTATTAGTAAAGCGTTATCAAGCGATCATTGAATATCCAGAATACTGCCCTGAGGCTTCGGGTTATGCGCCGTGGGTAGAAGAAATTTTAGTGAATTACGTTAGCAATGGTTTGAAGTACGGTGGCTCTCCGCCGCATTTGCGTTTAGGGGCAAGCCCTGAGCCGGATGGTATGATTCGCTATTGGGTGCGCGATAACGGACAAGGCTTAAGCGAAGAAGCACAACAACAATTATTTCAACCCTTTAGCCGTTTAGAAGAACATTTGCAGCAAGTCGATGGTCATGGGCTTGGCTTATCTATCGTGCGCCAAATTACCGAACGCTTAGGCGGCACTGTCGGTGTGAATAGCACGGTTGGTGCTGGCAGCGAGTTTTATTTCACTTTACCCGCACCGCCATCGCAATGATGTGCCGTGTTTGTCAGTGATAAACGCTAATGTCGCTGCGCCGCCGTTTATTACTTATCTTATTCAGCGTCTTGCTGCTATTTTGGGCGATTGCACTCACCCAAGTGCGTTGGCGCACCACGCATGAGGTCGAAGAGGTATTTGACGCGACCTTAGCGCAAACCGCCCGTACTTTGCTTAGCCTAGTTGAACATGCCTTCACCAGTGAAGGCCAAGTCAAGCAAGACATTTTAAGCGAATATATCAGCCACTATGGGCATCGCTATGAAGCCAAAATTGCGTTTGTGATTCGCTTCCCTAATCTGCCTTACACCTTTCGTTCGCAAAGTGCGCCTGAATTTAACATTGAAGCACACGACCCATTTACTCATGACGATCATAACCCAACCTTAATGCCTGTTGATAAGGTAGAAGTAGAAGGGGTAATCGTCGAGCAGCAGGGGCTGCAACTGAGTGTTCATGTGTTGGAATATGAAGACTTTCGCCCGCCACAATCAGTCATCAGTGTGTCTATTGAACACGCCCAAATCAGCATTGAGCCTGAGCATTTAAAATGGTTTAGTACTTCTCACGGTTCTGAGTTAAATGCAGATGCATTAAGCAATTTAAATAATAATTTACCGCAACATACCATGATTGAAATTGAGGGGGACTGGGACGGACACGTTCTACATGCTCAGGAAATTGAAATTCAAGGTCATGGTGAAGAAGGTTATAGCAATCAGCGCATCGACGGCGTGTTATGGCGCGTGTTTACCCTGCAAGCCCCTGAGTCGGGCATCGTCGTGCAAGCGGGAGAACGCTACGATATTCGAGACGAATTAGTCACCAGCATTACCTTATCCGTGTTAAAACCGATTTTGTTGGTCTTGCCTTTATTAGCCGCCTTGATTTGGTTTAGCATCGGGCGCGGTTTACAACCGTTAAAGCGCTTAGCCACCGATGTGGCTAGACGTGATTCTAAACAGTTACAACCGATTAGCATTCGCCAAGTACCGACAGAAGTACTGCCGTTGACCAATGCGCTAAACGACTTATTCCAACGCCTTGCCCAAGCCTTTGACAATGAACGCCGCTTTACCGCTGATGCAGCACATGAGTTGCGCACGCCACTGGCAGGCATTAAAACGCAAGTTGAAGTGGCTAGCCACGCCAGCGATGAAACTGAACGACAACAAGCCTTGCAACACATCGCGCAAGGTATGGAACGCGCAAGCCACTTGGTGAATCAATTGCTATCACTGGCGCGTATGGATGCTGAGCACAGTTTATCCACAGTGCCGGTCGAGCTAACGCAACTCGCTATCGACATCATTATGGAATTAATGCCGATTGCGCAAACTAAGGACATTGATTTAGGCATGTCCGGCAGCGAATCGGGTCAAACTTATACTGTACAAGGTAATTACGAAGCCTTGTTTGCCTTAATGCGCAACCTCGTCGATAACGCCTTGCGCTACACGCAAAATGGTGGCGAAGTTACCATTGCCTTACAGCAACAACCCACAGGTTGCCAATTGTGTGTCATCGATAACGGGCCTGGTATTCCGCGAGAGCTACACAATAAAATGTTTGAACGCTTTCACCGAGGCCAACAGCATGATACTAAAGGCAGTGGTTTAGGGTTATCGATTGTGCAGCGAATTGTGACCTTGCATCAGGCAGAGTTGAGTTTGTTGGGGACGGAGGGGGGCGGTTTAACGGTGTGTGTGCAGTTTAGGGAACATTTGTAGGGCGGATAAGGCGCAAGCCGTCATCCGCCGTGGTGCTTTTTGTCTGAATCAGAATTCACAGAATTTAAAAATTTTCAGAATTATATTCTTGATAATCCTGTTAATTCTATAATTCTGAAAATTCTGATTCAGACAGTTTTGCCATTTTGTTCAGAAATCATGGCGGATGACGGCTTACGCCTTATCCGCCCTACGAGCTAACAGCTAACTCACCCCTCCGAAAAATGCAACCCACTCATCTTCTCCTCCAAATTCCCTAAAGGGGTAATCTTCACCTCGCCTTGCTGATCCAGCACATGCAAGCTAAACAATAAATTCTCATCTACCGCAAAACCAATGCGCCATTGATTATCAGGATTCGCATTTGGAATAAAATCACGTAATTGGCCGCGTAAGTCAATATAACGTCGGCGCTGGCTGCCAACATCTACAAAAATAGTTAATGAGGTAGTATCTAAGGCTTCTTCACTCATCACCCGCAGCCACATCGCGGTAAACTGTGCTTGCTGGTATTCTTGCAAAGGTGTGCCTTTGGTTAATAACAGCAAATCGGTTTCTTCTAAAAAGCGATCCCGCGCGCGGATGCCCACACTGATTGGGCACACCATGTGAACTTTAAAATCCTCGCTGGCAATTAAGGCAGCACCTTTAGAAATCGCCAATGCGGTATCAATCAAATCAAAATAGGCTTGAAAACGGGTATCCGCTTCAGTACGAGAATTAAAGAAATCGCGTACAGTACGGCGCACTAGGTAAAAATTAGAAAAACCGCCTACCATCACCACATGAAAATGCTCGCCATCTTCAGTATTGACTTGATGTTGGGCTAAACACGCGGACATTTCTTGCAAAGCGCGATCTAGCGCTGGCTGAATTAACTCATTAAACACAATGGCTAAATCTGCTGCTTCCACCGTCATCTCGTCAATTTCAAATACTTTTTTATTGGTCGCAGCGTTTCGGCAATAGCGTTCTAAGGCTTTTGATAACTTCTCAGTCTGCGCAATCTTCTGTTCTTCAAAGGTTTTTAATAAACGGTAAAAACGGCGTGGGCTTTCCTCTACTTCATGACGTGCCAACACGCGCCGCACCACAGCCTCGTCAAACGCCACCCCTGCTGCGCCTAAAGTCTCATGTGCATCGCCACGCCCCGTGCCTTCTAAAATCATTACCTCTTTATCTGCGACACGACACAAACTTAAATCCAACGTGCCACCACCGTAGTCACAGACTAAAACATGCCCTTGATAAGCCTGTTGATGTTTTTCATGGTAGCAATGAGCAAAATACACCGTCGCCGCCACAGGCTCACTGATTAAGCGAACTTTGGGCAAATCTAACTCGTGGCAAATCGCCTGCAACGCTTCTCGCGCTGCGTGTTGGCCTTCTCTCACCCAAATTTCTGGCGCAGTTAACACTAAATTTTGTTGTTTATCCGCTAAGCCCAATTCACGCCGAAAACTGCTTAGTAACTGCTGTAAAAACCATAACGCTACTTGCTGCGGACTGTGTTCTTGATAACCGCGTTGTTGTAATTGTTCGGCGTTGGTTTCCGCTAACAGCATTTTAAAATGACTGTAAACCCAGTAATCAGCATCGCCTTGATTTAAGCGTGCGGCATGACCGATTTCTTGCTCTGTGGGATCGTCTTTTTCCAAAGACAGCACGGAAGGGATATAAGGCGAGGCAGCAGCCCCCCCTAAGCGAAAGGCACGTAATTGCTGACCGTCGTGATAACTGAGGATGCTGGTGGTTGTGCCGAAGTCGAGACCTAAATGCAACATAGCTGTTTTTGAATACTGAAGCAGAGATGAAAGGCTGTGCGCCCGTGATGTTGGGTTTTAGAGTAATATAAGCGGGCGCATCTTGTCTAATTAGGCAAGTGTAGCGGGTCAAAAAGCATACAAGATGACAAGAGAGTGTGAACTATGATTATTGGTCTCGGCATCGACATCGCCGATCAAGCGCGTATCCGCGAAGGTATCGCGCGTCATGCTGACCGTTTTTTGCAACGCTTGTTTACGGCACAAGAAATTGCCTATTGCCAACATTACCGCGATCCAACAGAGCATTATGCGGGGCGTTTTGCCGTTAAAGAAGCGTTTATGAAAGCGATTGGGCGCACACAACAAACGCCGGTTTTCTTTCTGGATATTGAAGTGTTAAACCACGACTCTGGTGCGCCTTATATTGTGCCGCATGGTGTGGCAGCGGAACTGTGTCAGCAAAAAGGTGTGCAACAGATTCATGTCACCTTGTCGCACAGTGCAGGTATTGCTGCCGCAGTAGTTGTGTTAGAAAAATAAAAAAAAGCACCAAATCGAAATTTGGTGCTCAACGAGTGGAAAAATGTGATGTCTTGTCGTCTGTCTGTATGGGTAGTTGTAATAGTGCAAGAGCTTAGTAAGCACCTTTTGCTTTTAAAACGGCAGGGATGGTTTTAAACAGTAACACGATGTCAAACAAGAAAGATTGTTTAGAAATGTAATGTAAATCCATTTCAACTTGTTGTTTAAAAGGAATGTCAGAACGTCCAGAGACTTGCCACACACAAGTGATGCCTGGGCGCACAGATAAGCGTTGACGCTCATAAGGGGTGTATTGTGCAACTTCCCGTGGCAGCGGTGGGCGTGGGCCGACTAAGGACATATCACCAATAAATACATTCCATAACTGTGGCATTTCATCAATAGAAAATTTACGGATAAAACGGCCAATGCGGGTAATGCGTGGGTCTTGTCGCATTTTAAAAATCACACCGCCATCCATTTCATTGTTTGCTAATAACTCTGCTTTACGTTGTTCTGCATCAATATACATAGAGCGGAATTTCCACATATTGAAAAACCGACCATGTTTGCCAACACGCTTTTGACAGAAAAATGCGCTGCCCGGAGAATCTAAGCGAATGACGGCAATCATCACTAAGGCAGGAATCGTTAAAAACAACAATAAAGTTGCGGAAATTAAAATATCAAAAGAACGCTTGAGCATTGGTCCTAAGAAACGGTTGCGTAACCAACTGATCCGTTGCCAATACAATTGCATTTGACGGTAACGTAATTGACTGGGTGCAAGAGATGGTTGCATTGTATCTCCCCTTATAACAAGTGTGGGATTGGTTCGTAATTTTTCACGGTAAGTGAGTTCCTACCTTAAAATATGCAAATGATATTCCAGCCTTAATAGTTATAATAAATTTTTTAAAATCATCATGATAGGCTGGTTGTTTGACTGGTAGCCCTTAAATTTGTAAAGACATTTAAGCGTTTGTTAACGTTCCGTTAATTTAAGGTATAAGCGGTTTGTTTTTTAAAAACAAGTGCTCAAGGCTGTAATGGCAGTGTTAATTAGGATAAACGGTTAAAAAGGCAATTAAATAAGTTCTGTTTGGAAATGATTAACGGGTTAAATGGCTTAAAGCAGACAGCAGAATGTCGCAATTATCCATCAATTGGGGAAGGGAATAAAAAGGCGTGGAATGGCACTAAAACCAGTGAAGATGCAGAGATAAGGACTTAGGGCAGGTGATGGCCTGCCCTGTTATGGCACACGAATTAAAATAAGGCTGAATTATTGTGCATAAAATGCTGACTACTGATTAATCGCGTGTTTAATCATCACTAAAGCGTTGGAATATTAAGGTGGCATTAGTGCCGCCAAAACCAAAACTATTCGACATCACAGTTTCTAACTGCACGTTGTCTTGGCGCTCACGTACAATCGGCATGCCTTCCGCGTCAGGGTCTAAGTCTTGGATGTTGGCAGAGGCTGACAGGAAGTTGCCTTCCATCATCAACAAGCTATAAATGGCTTCATGCACGCCCGCCGCGCCTAAGGCGTGGCCGGTTAAAGATTTAGTAGAGCTAATAAAAGGAAGCTGTTCGCCAAACACTGTCTTAATTGCACCTAACTCACGTGTATCACCAACAGGCGTACTCGTGCCGTGTGCATTGATATAATTAATAGGTTTTTTAACTGTTGACATAGCTTGCTGCATGCAACGCACTGCGCCCTCGCCCGAAGGTTGCACCATGTCATAGCCATCAGAGGTGGCACCATAGCCCACTAATTCAGCGTAAATTTTCGCCCCGCGTGCTTTGGCATGCTCTAATTCTTCTAACACTAACAAACCACCGCCGCCAGAAATGACGAAACCATCGCGTGTTGCATCATAAGGACGAGAAGCGGTTGCTGGTGTGTCGTTATATTTTGAAGATAACGCCCCCATCGCATCGAATAATAAGCTTAAGCTCCAATGCACTTCTTCACCGCCACCGGCAAACATCACATCTTGCTTACCGAATTGAATTAATTCATAAGCGTTGCCGATACAGTGCGCACTGGTGGCACAAGCTGAACTAATGGAGTAGTTCACGCCTTTGACGTGAAATGGTGTGGCTAAGCAGGCAGTGGTCGTGCTTGCCATAGTACGCGGCACCATATAAGGGCCAACCCGCTTTAAACCTTTGCTGCGTAAGATGTCAACGGCTTGCGCTTGGTTTGCTGGAGACGCGCCACCGGAGCCGGTAATTAAACCTGTACGCGGGTTTGAAATGTCAGCTTCTGTTAAGCCTGCATCTTCAATGGCTTGTTGCATAGCCACGTAATTAAACGCGGCGGCATCTCCCATAAACCGTTTAACTTTGCGGTCAATTAAAGCGTCTAAATCGGCTTCGATAATGCCATGTACATGCGAACGAAAGCCTAACTCAGCATATTCTGGTGCGTGGCGAATGCCTGAACGCCCTTCCTGTAAAGCGGTTATAACTTCTTGTTTATTATTGCCAATGCTTGAGATGACACCCAGTCCTGTAACAACGACACGTCTCACAGTCTTTCCCCTTAATCAAAGATTGTCAGTAGAGGTAAACAAGCCAACACGCAAATCTTTGGCTTCGTAAATGACTTTGCCATCGGCTTCTAAGCAGGCATCGCCAATACCCATCACCAGTTTACGCATAATGACCCGTTTCATGTCGATACGATAAACCACTTGTTTGGTGTTAGGCGTGATTTGCCCAGTAAATTTAACTTCACCTGCGCCTAATGCACGACCGCGACCAGGGCCGCCCATCCAACCGAGGAAAAAGCCGATCAATTGCCACATGGCATCTAAGCCTAAGCAACCCGGCATCACCGGATCACCTGGGAAGTGGCAGTCAAAAAACCATAATTCTGGTTTAATATCTAATTCCGCGATAATATGACCTTTACCTGCGCTGCCGCCATCTTCTGAAATCTGAACAATGCGATCAAACATCAGCATAGGTGGCATAGGTAATTGTGCGTTACCAGGTCCGAACATTTCACCACGACCACACTGCAACAATTCTTCGTAGTTATAACTATTTTTTCTTTGCATATCTGTCTCTAAATTAACAGACTCGTCCCAATCGACCGACGATGTCTTGACTAATGGTCAATATTGCTTTGACAACTACGCCATCGCATTGCAATATTACCGGTTTAAAATAAAGCCTGTCACTTTAAAACATGTGTGACCATCCGGCAAAAGATTTTTCCTATTTCCACAAAAGCCTGTCTGGCTGTGATTCATAATGCCTACTTGTCAGACAATTGTGAATTGTCTATGTTGTCCTTTAACTATTTCATTCCACTGACGACGACTCATACGCGGTTTTATCTCTATCAGGTAGGCTAGCTTTTCAGGTCACAGGCGATATGTCAGTGCTTAATGTGCTCTCTTCTGGAACATACCATCATGATGCTTGATGACTTATTGTTGGCTGGCGTTGACGAAGTTGGGCGTGGCCCACTCGCAGGCCCAGTCATCGCGGCTGCTGTTATTTTAGACCCTCAACACCCAATTGTCGGTTTAGCCGACTCAAAAAAATTGAGCGAAAAACGTCGTCAGTTGTTATCAGAACAAATTCGTGATTGTGCGTTAGCTTGGGCATTAGGACGCGCTGAGGTGGAAGAAATTGATCGCATTAATATTTTACAAGCCAGTTTATTGGCCATGCAGCGAGCAGTAGACGCTTTACCACTCAAACCTCGGCGCGTTTTAGTCGATGGTAATCGCTGTCCTGCCCTAGCAGAGGGTGTGGAAGTGCAAGCCATTATTAAAGGTGATAGCACTGTGCCCGCAATTAGTGCAGCGTCTATTATCGCTAAAGTCGCACGGGATAAAGAAATGTGTACTTGGGCATTGCAATATCCTGATTATGGCTTTGAAGGCCATAAAGGCTATCCCACACAAAAACATTTACACGCCTTGCATACTTTCGGTGTTACCCCTTTACATCGCCGCTCCTTTGCGCCTGTGCGAGCGTGTTTAAAATAATAAAGAATGCTTGTTAAGCATAGTCTGTGCAATCATATTTTGATCGCGTTTTTTTAGAGAAGGAAATTTATTATGTCGTCATTTGTGTCCCGTTTGCTTGCCTCACCACGCACTGTATATGGCTTTGTGCTGTTAAGCTGTGTTGCCTTATTAGGGACGGGGTTATTCATGGAACACGTCGTGGGTTTATACCCATGTCCGTTATGTATGGTGCAACGTATTTTTTACGTGGCAGTGGGGATTGTCGCTTTAGTGGGTTTATTACATGGCTCACGCGGCATTATCAACAAGCTTAATGCGCTCATCTTAGCGATTTTTGCCTCAGGTGGTGCTGCCGTTGCAGCGCGTCAAGTCTGGTTACAAAGTTTACCGCCTGGCGAAGCACCTTCTTGTGGGGCAGATTTTGATTATATCGTAGGCAACTTTCCTATCTTAAAAGCGGTAGAAACCTTATGGCAAGGCAGTGGCGAGTGTGCGGAAATTCAGTGGCAATTTCTGGGCTTGTCTATCGCTGGCTGGAGTTTTGTCTGGTTCTCGTTTTTTGTCATATTGGCGTTATATCAATTGTTCAAACGGTTTTCTAGTAAAACAGTTGCCTAATTAAATTTGGTAAACATCTAGTGCTGCTGCACCACCATTAAGTTAAGCGTGTTTGTAGGTCGGATAAGGCGTGAGCCGTCATCCGACATCACGCGCTTGACGTTTGAACCAAGCCACTTACGGCGGATGACGGCTCACGCCTTATCCGCCCTGTTATAACCCAGTCAATAGCCAAAATAAAAAGAAAACACTCGGCAATAGGTACACGAAAACTTCCACTTTGAAAAAATGCTTTTTTCATCGGAGTATTTCGTGTTGTCATTT